>CAZCBN010000008.1:28771-45074 GCA_964496975.1 uncultured Phycisphaeraceae bacterium | reverse complement strand
CCCACGCGACGCCCGCGATGCCCAGGTCAAACCCCAGCGGGTTCTGCCACACCCGCGGCTCGCCGTCCGCGCCGGCGCCGAGCGAGACGTCCACGCCGCTGAGGGCCCAGCTCGCGACGATGTTCACCGCGTTGCGCAGGGCCATCGCGTACATGGGCCGCACGCTGTCCCCCGCGCCGCGTGCGCACGCCACCAGCACGAACAGCACGCTCTCCGCCGGCACACCCAGCGCGATCACGCGCATGTACGCGGTGAACGCAGCCCCCGCGTCCTCGCTGAGCCGGAGCCACCCCGCCACGAGCGGGGCCGCCCCCGCCACGAGGCCCGCGACGCCCAGCCCCAGCACGAGCCCCAGCACCAGCGACTGCCCCAGCACCGCGTTGGCCGCGGCCATCCGCCCCGCCCCCACCGCCCGGCTCACGAGCGAGGTCGCGCCGAGCGCCACCGCCATCACGACCAGGCCGATGAACCACATGATGTAGCTCGCGGCGCCGATCGCGTCCGTCTCGGCCACGCCGATCTGCGCGGCGAAGGCCGTGTCCGTCAGGCCGACGAGCGAGTTCAAAAAGCTCTCGGCCGTCACGGGCCAGCTGAGGGCCCAGATCGCGCCCGCCATGCCCAGCCCCGCGAGCCGGCCCGAGATGAACCGCCCGTCGGCGGTCAGCCGCCCCGCGTCGGCCGCACGCCCGGCGAGCGCCCCGCCCGGCGGCGCGTGCCCCACCTCGCGCGGCCCGACCACGCCCTCCTCGATCGCCACCGGCTCGGCCTCGGCCTCGCGCCGCGCCGCGTCGTCGTGCGACAACCCGGCGGGCGGTCGCGCCGCGGTTGGGTCGTCGCCCGCCGCGGCGCGGCCGCTCTCTCCGCGCGTCTCCGCAGGCCGCTCACTCACAAGTCACCCCCCGATCCTCCGGCCCCGTCCCGCTGGCCCCGATGCTTCGGCCCCGACGCGCCGGCACTGCTTCGCTGGCAACGCCTCGCCGGCAACGCTTCGCCGCAGGCCGGCGGCCGCCGACGTGCCAGGCGTGCGTCACGGTAGGTCGGGTCCGCGCGGTCGTTCGCAACGCGAGTCGGCCGCCGCTGCGCTTCGGCCGCCGGGCCGTCGTTCACCGCGACAGCAGCGCGTCCAGCAGTTCCGGCACGCCCTGGGCCCGCGTGGCGATCGTCTCGAAGATCGCCCGGCGGCCCGCGGCGTCGCGGAGGTCGCGCACCAGTTCGTGCTCGCCGGGGTGGTCGGCCTTGTTGCACACGAAGATGTCGGCGATCTCCAGGATGCCCGCCTTGTCCATCTGGATCGCGTCGCCCTGGCCGGGCGTCAGCACCACGCACGTGGTGTCGACGTGCTCGCGGATGCGCGTCTCGTTCTGCCCCGCCCCCACCGTCTCGACGAACACGGTGCGGTACGCGCCAGCGGGCCCGTCCCCCTCGCACGCGCCGCCGATCAGGTCAAGCGTCTCGTTCAGGCGGGCGTAGTCCTCGCCGCGGATGGCCAGGCTTCGATAAAAGACGCGCGATCCCAGCGCGTTGAAGTCCACGCGGAGCCGGTCGCCCAGCAGCGCCCCGCCGGTGATCGGGCTCATGGGGTCAAACGCGACCACGGCGCAGCGGCCCATCTCGGGCCTCGTCTCGGCCCGCCGCGTGTACTCCCCCACCAACTGCGCCACGAGCGTGCTCTTGCCGGCGCCGGGGGGCCCGGTGAACCCGATGACGCGCACCGGACGCCGACGCGTCGCGGTCGCCCGCACCGCCCGGCCTTCGTGCAGCAGCGAGAGATCGCGCGAAAGCTGCGCGGTCGCGTGGCCCGTGCCGACGAGCTCGGGCCGCCGCCCCGTCTCGCCCCGCACCGCTTCCACGATGTCGAGCAGGCCGGTGCCGGTGGTGAAGCACTTGCGGATGCCGCCGGCGAGCAGCTTGGGGATGTCCTCCTGCGGCAGGATGCCCCCCATGTGCACGGGCAGGTCGTCGCGCCCGCCGGCCCGCAGAGCCCCCACCAGCTTGGGCCCGAGCACCATGTGGCTGTTGCTCATCATGCTGGCGGCCAGCACGTCGGCGTCCTCGTCGCGCGCGCTCACGGCCAGCGACTCGGGCGTCTGCCAGAGCCCGCTGTAGATGACGTGCACGCCGCTGTCGCGGAGCGCGCGGGCGATGACCTTCACGCCCCGGTCGTGGCCGTCGAGGCCCATTTTGCCCAGCAGCACCCGGGGTCGATGGTCCAGGTCGGCACAGCGGTCGCGTTTCTCAAACTCGTTGATGGCGGCGTCGAGCGTGCGGGCCATCGAAGGCTCCTGCGGGGACCACCGTGAAGCGGTGGGATCGGGGCGGCGAACAATGCGGCGACTGTATTCCCACAGCGGGCCACGCGTCAGGGCTTCGCTGGGGTGCGGGCGTTCGCGATCACCCGCGCCGCGCGCTCGTACTGGTCCGACGCGATGAAGTCCACGCCGGCGCGCGCGGCGGCCTCCCACCGAGGTCGCACCGCGTCGAGCGAGCCGAAGTTGTACCCGGGCGACATGCCGCCCAGGGCCGAGTCGGCGGCGGAGTGGCCGTTCAGCGAATAGAACCGGACGAAGTACCCGAGCGCGTGGCCGTGGGCGACGACCGCCCGCAAGCGGGCGTCGTCCTCGGCGGTCCAATCCCCCGCGTTGGGCGGGCCGCCGGCCTCGATGACGGCCCAGGGGTTGTTCCACCAGCGGCGGAAGGCGGAGGCGGGCTCGTTGACGAGGTCGCTGGGGGGGCAGGTGGCGAGGGCGAGCGCGCGCTCCTCGTCGGTGGTGCCGCGGATGCGGGGGGAGCCGGTGCGTGCGGCGCCGAAGGCGATGATGTCGCCGCCGACGGGGACGTCGTCAAAGAACACGGTTTGCTGCGGGCCGTGGCCGCCGAGGATGACCAGAACCGGGCCCGGGACCAAGGGGGTGACCTCGCCGGGGGTGCCGGGCTTGGCCGCTGTGGTGAGCCAGGGGCGGTACCCCTTGAGCGTCGCGTGGATGGCGCGGATGTGCGGCTCGGTGTTGTGCTTCACGTCCAGATCGAGCACGAACAGGGGCCATGACGCTGGGGCGGGCGCGGCGAGCGCGGCCTCGACGGCGGGGCGGATGCGCTCGAAGAAGTGGTCGCGGAGGGTGGGCTCGCGGCCGTCGAAGGGTTCACCGTGGGAGAGGACGGAGCGGGGCTCGGTGCCCTCGGGGTGGGTGATCCAGCAGAGGTCTTGCTCGATGGCGACGGGGGTGCCGGTGGTAAGCGCGCGGTCGATGCGGTCGGTCCAGAGGCCGTTGTAGGGGTAGCAGTTGTGCGCGCTGAGCCGGGGGACGGCGCCGGGTTGCAGGCCCGGGGGGGTGGCGGAGGCGGGGATGGCCGCGGCGGTGAGCCACGCGGTGGCGACGAGTTGGGCGAGTCGGCGGGCGCGCGGCATGACGGGCTCTCCTCGGGGGGCGGGGGGAGCATACCGGCGGGGCTTGGGGGTGATGTGCCGGGCCGCGGCGCCCGCGGGCGGGCGGCTTTTCAGCGGGCGGCGCGGACGAGGGCGGCGGCACGCTTCGGGCAGACGGGGGTGCGCCAGGTGCCGTCCTGCTTGATGGCGGAGCCGACGATGACGGCGTCGGCGAGTTCAAGGGTTTTCGCGACGGTGGTCTCGGTGACGCCGCTGCCGACGATGACGGGGAGGCGTGTGGCCGACTTGGCGCGGCGGACGTCGGCGAGGTCGGTGGGCTTGCCGGTGGCGACGCCGGTGATGACGACGCCGTCGGCGCGGAAGAACTCGGCGGCGTGGACGGCCTCTTCGAGCGAGAGGTCAGCGGTGATGGCGTGGGAGGCGTGCTTCTTTTTGATGTCGGCGAGGACGGCGACGGTCTCGGCGTTGATGCTGCGGCGGTAGCGGAGGAGGGGGCCGGCCTCGGCCTCGGCGAGGAGGCCCTCGTCGGCGACGTGGCTGAAGACGAAGTTCTCGCAGCGGATGAAGGAGCCGCCGATGGCGTTGGCGACGGCGAGGGCGTGTCGGTTGCCGCCGGAGAGGATCTGGACGCCGATGGGAAGATTGACACGGGCGAGGACTTCGAGGCCGACGCGGGTCATGGCGGCGGCGACGTCGGGGCCGTGGCGGTCGCCGTGGATGTAGGGCGCGTCGTGCATGTTCTCGATGAGGATGCCGTCGAAGCCGGCGTCGGCGAGGAGGAGTGCCTCGGCGGCGGCTTGCGAGGCGATGAGCTCGATGGAGGTTTCGTTCGCGGGCGAGCCGGGCAGGGCGCCAACGTGGACCATGCCGATGAGTGCCTTGGGCTTTGCAAAGGTCATGGGAGCCTCCGTTGATGATGGGACGTGTGCGCGGGAGTATCGACGCGCGGGGCCCTGAGCGTCAACGGGAAGATGCGCGCACGGGCGGAAGTTTGCGGGCGCGCGGGGGTGGCGCGTCGTTCTGGCCCGGCTAGGCGAGCATGACCCCCGCGATCGCGGCGACGAGGCATGAGGAGAGCGTGCCGGCGAGCATGGCGCGCGGGCCGATGCGGACAAAGTCGACCCGGCGGTCCGGTGCGAGGGTGGAGAGGCCGCCGATCTGGATGGCGATGGAGGGAATGTTGGCGAAGCCGCAGAGGGCGTAGGCGGCGATTTTGGCGGAGCGTTCCCCGATCAGGGGCGTTGGTGCGTGGATGGCGGCGGCGAGGTCTTTGTAGGCAACAAACTCGGTGAGGATGATTTTTTGACCGAGCAGGGAGCCGACGAGGCCGCAGTCGGACCACGGGATGCCGAGGAGCCAGGCGAAGGGGGCGAAGGGGTAGGCGAGGAGGCGCTGGATGGTGAGGTCGCCCGGGTCGATCAGGCCGGTGGCGCGGAGGGTGTTGGCGAGGGCGCCGAGGGCGATGTTGGCGAGGGCGAGGAGGCTGACGAAGGCGATGAGCATGGCGGCGACGTTGAGGGCGAGCTTCATGCCCTCGGTGGCGCCGAGTGCGGCGGCGTCGACGACGTTGGCGGAGGGGATGGGGTTTTCGATGCGGGCGGACTCGTCGGCGGGGCGCTCGGTCTCGGGCATCATGAGCTTGGCGAGGACGAGGGAGCCGGGGGCGGCGAGGACGCTTGCGGTGATGAGGTGCTTGGCGAACTCGACGCTTTGCTCGGGGTCGCTGCCGCCGAGCATGGCGACGAAGGCGCCGAAGACCGAGCCGGCGATGGTGGCGAAGCCGCCGGTCATGAGGGCCATGATCTGGCTCTGCGTCATGCGCGGGATGTAGGGGCGGACGGTGAGGGGGGCTTCGGTCTGGCCCACGAAGATGTTGGCGGCGGCGGAGAGAGCCTCGGCGCCGGTGATGCCCATGGTGCGGCGCAGCACCCACGCGAGCGCGGCGACGACGCGGGGCATGATGCCGACGTGGTAGAGCACGGCGGTGAGGCTCGCGAAGAAGATGATGATGCTGCTGACGCGGATGAAGAAGACGAAGCCCCAGGTGTAATCGCCCGAGGGGTTGCCGAGGTTGCCCCAGACGAAGGCGATGCCCTCGTCGGCGGCGCTGATGACGGCGTTCACGCCGCGGGCGACGGCGTCAAAGGCCTGCACGACGATGGGGATGTAAAGGAGCGCGGCGGCGAGGGCGAACTGGAGCGAGACGCCGGCGAGGATGGTTCGCCAGTTGACGCGGCGGCGGTCGGAGGAGAGGAGCCAGGCGATGGCGAGGATGCAGACGACGCCGAAGAGTGCCTGAAATCTGGCGGTGGGCAAGGTGAGGGGCTTTCGTGGTGGTGCGGCGGGCTGGGCGCCGAGGGGGCTGGGGAGGGGGCGCGACGGCGCCGCGACGGAACAGGTCGGCGCCGTCGGCCGCCGGGCGAGCCCGCGGCCGGGCCAAGCGCACATTCCTACCGTGGCGGCGATGAGCGTGCAAGAAGGCGGGGAAACCAAGCCGGGGTCTGGCGTGACGCGGACGGTGGGTCTGGAGGCGGCGCTGGAGGTGATCGCGTCGCGGGTGGGGGCGGTTTTGGGCGAGCGGGGACACGGGGGGGCCGGGCGGGCGGGGGCGGGGGCCGGCCGGGCCGTGGTCGTCGGCGTGTGCGGGGGGGTGGCGAGCGGGAAGAGCACGCTGGCGCGGGCGCTGGTGCAGCGGCTGGGGGGCGTGGTGCTGGCGACGGACGATTACCTGCCGGACTACGACCATGTGCCGGAGGCGGAGCGCGACCTGCCGGAGCGGGCCCATCTGGCGGAGCTGGCGGGGCACATCCGGGTGCTACGCGGCGGGGGAGAGGCGGAGACGCCGGTGTGGAGCTTTGAGACCCACCGTCGGGAGGGGACGCGGCGGGTGCGCGGGCCGGCGGGTGCGGGGGGGGTCGTGGTTGTTGAGGGGATCTTCGCGCTGGCGGAGCCGGTGGCGGGGGACGTGGACGTGGGCGTGTTTGTGGAGGCGGACGCGGGGGTGCGGCGGGAACGGTTTATTGCGCGGGACGCGGCGGGGGAGCGGGGCTGGGGGCCGGTGAAGGCGGCGGCGTTCTTCGACGCGGTGGCGGAGCCGACGTTTTGGGCGCGGGCGGTGGGGTATCGGCGGCGGGCGGGGGTGGTGGTGGAGATGGGGTGAGGGGGAAGGTTGCGGGCACTCGGCGGCTCGGTATGCTGTGGCATTCAGGGTGGGACAGCACCGGCTGGAGTTTTCAGCAACCGAGGGTGTTTCGCATGGATGTTGGACAGCAAGGCGGGCCTTCGGCGGGTGCACCCGATGAACTGACGGCGCCGGCCGCGGCGGAGAGCATGCGCGGTACCAAGGTCCCCGGCGGACAGCCGAGCGGCCTGTGGGTGCTGTTCATCACGGAGATGTGGGAGCGGTTCAGCTACTACGGCATGCGGGCGCTGCTGGTGCTGTACCTGATCACGAGCACAACCGACACGCTGGAGAGCGGCCAACCCAACCCCGGCTTCGGCTGGTCTGAGGAACACGCACAGAAGTTGTACGCGTGGTACACGATGGCGGTCTATCTGACGCCGTTGGCCGGCGGATGGCTCGCGGATAAGTTCTTGGGGACGCACCGATCGATGCTGATCGGGGGATGGATCATCGCGGCCGGGCACGTCACGCTCGCGTTGACCGAGTTCTTTGGTGTTTCCGCGGGGGAGGCTGTTACGCTCCAAACCAGCCCCGGGGCGTTGCTGAGCTTTATCACAGGCCTCGCGTTGATCGTGATCGGCACGGGGTTCTTCAAGCCGTGCGTGAGCGTGATGGTTGGCCAGTTGTACGGGAAGAACGACCCGCGGCGTGACTCGGGCTTCACGATCTTTTACATGGGGATCAACCTCGGGGCCTTTCTGTCGCCGCTGGTGGCCGGAACGCTCGGCGAGAAGGTCGGCTGGCATTGGGGATTTGGCTCTGCAGCGGTGGGCATGGTGCTCGGTTTGCTGTGCTACCAGTTCTTGAGGCCGAAGTTCCTCGCGGGCGTCGGGCTTCCGCCGAAGAAGCGTGACGCGAAGGCGGTGCCGACGCACGAGGATGATGCGGCGTGCCCGGAGTGCAACTACTCGCTGCGTGCCCTGCCGACGAGCCGGCCTTGCCCGGAATGCGGCGCGGACGTTTCTCACATCGACGAGCGGACCCGTTCGCTGACGATCGTGGACCTGCAGCGGATCGCGGTGATCGCGGTGCTGGCGTTCATCGGGAACATCTTCTTCTGGACGGCGTTTGAGCAAGCGGGCACGTCGATGACGGTGTTCGCGGACAAGAACACCGACCTGACGCTGTGGGGGCTCCTGCCGGTCGACGGGAAGTGGTTCTTCGGCCTGCTTGAAGGGCCGATCCCGGCGTCGTGGTATCAGTCGGTCAACCCGCTCACGATTCTCCTGTTCGGCTCGGTGTTCAGCGTGATGTGGGTGTGGCTTGAGCGGAAGCGGCTCAACCCCAGCGCGCCCATGAAGTTCGCCATCGCGTTGTGGCTGCTCGGGCTTGCCTTCATCGCCATGGTGTTCGGTGCCATGGACGCGGAATCGGCAGCCGATGGCAAGGCCGGGCCGCACTGGCTGCTGATCACATACGTCACGTACACCTGGGCGGAGCTGTGCCTCAGCCCGGTCGGGCTGTCGATGGTGACGAAGCTCTCGCCGAAGCGGCTTCAGTCGCTCATGATGGGCGTGTGGTTCCTGACCAACGCCATCGCGAACTTCTCGGCCGGGTGGCTCGCGGCGTACAGCCACAAGTTCATCCCCGGCGAGAGCGGCAAGGCGGAGTGGACGTTCATCGTGCCGGGTCTTCCCGGGTTCTTCCTGCTGCTGGTTGTCTCCCCCATCGCGGCCGGGTTGCTGATTGCGGCGCTGAGCCCCGTCCTGCGGCGCTGGATGCACGGCGTGAAGTAAGCGAAGACGCGGCCTGCGTTGGACCGCGTGCCGATGCGAAGCGGTCCGGCCTCTGCTGTCTGCCCGCGATCGGGTCGGTACGCGTGGGTGCTGGTCGGGCTGGGCTCCGTCTTCTGCCGTCGCAGCATGCTTCGGGGCCGGCGGGGTGTGTGGGCGAACGACGCGGTCGGTGAGAAGGGATCTTCGCTCGACGCGGCTCGGCTGATGACGCGCCGCGAGCGTGAGGCGTTTGTCACGCTGTTTGTGCGTGCGCGGTGGACGGTTGATGCGTGATGCGGGCCGGTCGGCCTTGGCTCCCGCTACCTAGGCAAATTCTTGACGGGAGTGGCCGGCGCCGCCGGGCTGCAAAGCGTTCGAACGTTCCGCTGCTCGGATCGCCCCGATCGGGCGTAGCGGGCTCGGGGGCGAACTCGTTATGGGCGTGTCGGTCGCCCGCGGTCGCGATGTGGTTGGGCGGCGGCGGGTGAGCGGGCTCAGGTTGCGGCGCAGACTTCCGCCCGCGACGCGGCGGTTGGGGGCGACTGGTGTGATGGGGTGAGCAGGCGGCGGGTGACCTTCGGCGGACGTTGCGCGGGCGCTCAGGGCGGCTGCGGAGGTTGCTGGCGGGCGTCGTGATGCTCCTCGCCGGCGCGGCTTTTGTGATTGAGCGCTTGAGAGCATCGGGCGCGGTTGAGTTGACGAATCGGTACTCTGTCTGTTCACTGACACGTCAGTGGTTTGGCTGTGTTGGGTGATCGGAGGCGATGGTGACGAGAGAACGCGGAGGGTGCGAGGGGCGGGATCCTGCACGTTTGTCTGGCTGTTTGTTCACACTTGGTCAAGTGTGCAAGAGCTTCTGATGGTTTTGTCGCGGTGCAAGCATTGTTCGCTCGTGGTGCGGCGTGGTGGCGGCGTGTACCGTTAGCTTCTGCGAAGGTTCGGCGTGCGGGGCGGCGGCGGATGCGATGCGGTTGCGCGATGTGTGGTCGGTGAGGGCGGCGTAAGGCTTGGCCAAGTCGTGTCGCGGCGGCGTGCGGCGGGGATGGACGGATGACCGAGCGTGGCGGGTGGTGGATTTTCGTCGGCCGCGCGGGGCGATTCTTCCAAGGTGGGTTCCGGCGTACGGCAACTGATGACTGTGATGGGGTGGACGGGTTGGGCCTTTGGAGGCGTGGAGCCATGCGGATCACGAAGTCGTTCGCCGCTCATCATTCGTTGGCGTGTTCGCGTGACCGCGCCGCACGCGGCGGACGCGGGGGGCTTGGCGGGTGGCTTGTTGCCGCGTGCGCTCTGGGCGCGACGTTGCCGTCGGTCGGGTGTGAGCGGGCCTCGAACGTTTATGTTCCGCCGCCGCCGCCCGAGGTCACGGTCGCGCAGCCGACGGTTGAGCAGATGCAGGACTCATGGGAGTTCACGGGGGTGACCGCGGCGATTGAAGCGGTGGACCTCCGGCCGCGTGTCCAGGGGTTTATTCAGGAAGTGCACTTCCTCCCGGACTCGCGGGTGCAGCCGGGGGATCCGCTGTTCACGATTGACCCGAGGCCGTATCAGGCACGGGTGGAACAGGCTGAAGCGGACCTTGCGGCGCGGGAGGCGGAGTCCGAGCTGGCGGAGGTCGTGCTGGAGCGGACGCAGGAGATCATCGCGCGGAGCGCGGGGTCGGAGCTGGAGCTTCGCGAGCGGATCGCGCAGCGGAATCGGGCCCGGGCGAACGTGGCGTTGGCCGAGGCGGTGCTGGCGGCGGCGAGGCTGGAGTTGAGCTGGTGCACGGTCGAGGCACCGTTCGCGGGGCATCTTGGGCGGAACCTGGTGGACCGCGGGGCGTTTGTGGATACGGCCACGGTGCTTGCGTCGATCGTGAACGACGAGCGGATCTTCGTGTACTTCGAGGCCGATGAGGGCCAGCACCTGGAGTACATGTCGATGTTTCCGGATGCGCGGACGCGTGACGGGCGGGAACGCAACCCGGGGCTTCGACTGCGGATGCAGCTTGCGAACGAGGAGGGCTACCCGCACGAGGGGCGGGTGGACTGGGCCGACAACGCCGTCGACACGGGGACGGGCACGATCCGCGTGCGCGGGGTGTTTGAGAACCCGGAGCGGAGGATCATTCCGGGGCTGTTCGCGCGGCTGCGGCTCGCGAAGGGCGGGCCGGTGGAGGGGTTGCTTGTCCCGCAGACGGCGGTCGGGCAGGATCAGGCGGGTCGGTTTGTGCTGGTCGTTGACGATGAGAACCGCGTTCAGCGGCGCGGGGTGCGGCTCGGCGCGGAACAGCGGCCTCACGTGCAGGTCGTGGAAGGGCTGGGCGCGACGGACTGGATCGTTGTGAACGGACTGCAACGGGCGCGGCCCGACACAGTCGTGACGCCTTTGAAGGCGGACGCTGGGGCGGCGGGAGCGGTGCCCGCCGAGGCGCACTGACGTGGTGGGCGCGAAACTCGTTAACGGTTGGACGGGGAGGGTTGCGGTTCGAACATCGGCGCACGGCGGGACGGGCAGGGCTCGCGGCGGAACGCCGGGGCGGAGGTCGGCATGATCAGTCTGTTCTTCATCAGACGCCCGGTGTTTGCGTGCGTCATCTCGATCCTGCTCGTGCTGCTGGGTGGGGTGGCGTACGTCACTCTGCCGGTGGAGCAGTATCCCGAGCTTGCGCCGCCGATAGTGCGCGTGGAGGCGCAGTATCCCGGGGCGAATGCGCAGACGATCGCCGACACGGTGGCCTCGCCGCTGGAACAGGAGATCAACGGCGTCGACCGAATGATCTACATGTCGTCGACGTCGAGCGACGGACGGTACCAGCTTGACGTGTCGTTCGAGCCGGGGACGGACGTGGACCTTGCGTCAGTCCTTGTGCAGAACCGCGTGAACATCGCCGAGCCCAGGCTTCCGGAGGAGGCCCGGCGCCTCGGTGTCACGACGCGTAAGCAATCGACGGCGTTTGTTGGCGTGCTCTCGATCTCGTCGCCCGATGGCCGGTACGACGACTTGTTCCTTGCGAACTACGTGTACATCCGGATGCGGGACGAGGTGCTTCGCGTGCCGGGCGTGGGTGCGGTCAACATCAACCCGGCGAAGGACTACGGGATGCGGGTGTGGCTTGACCCGCAGAAGCTGCGGGCCCGCGGCCTGACCGTGTCGGACGTCAACGCGGCGATCCGCGCACAGAACGTGCAAGTGGCCGCGGGGGTCATCGGGCGGCAACCCGTGCCGGAGGGACAGGCCTTCGAGCTGGTCGTGACGACCCGCGGACGGCTCTCGACGCCGGAGGAGTTTGGCGCGATCATCGTGCGGTCGAGCGATGGTGGGCGGCTTGTGCGCCTGCGCGATGTGGCGCGGGTCGAGCTTGGCGCTCGGGACTACACGACGCTGGCCGGCTACAACGGCTCGCCCGGGGCGATCATGGCGATCTATCAGCTCCCGGGCGCGAACCTTGTGAACGTGGCGCAGCAGATCGAGGAGCTCCGAGAGCGGTTCGCCGAAGAGCTTCCGCCGGGGGTCGAGCTTGACTTCTTCTATGACGCGTCGATGTTCATCGAAGCGTCTATCGAGGAGGTGCAGCACACGCTGATTGAGGCGTTCCTGCTGGTCGCGCTCGTCGTGCTCGTGTTCCTCCAGAGCCTTCGGTCCACGCTGATTCCGCTGATCGTCATCCCGGTCTCGTTGGTTGGCACGTTTCTCTTCATGGCGCTCTTTGGTTTCAGCGTCAACATGCTGACGATGTTCGCGCTGGTGCTTGCGATCGGGATTGTGGTCGACGACGCCATCGTCGTGGTGGAGAACGTGGAACGTAACCTCCAGCAGCCGGGCATCACGGCGAAGGAGGCCACAGGGCGGGCGATGGGGCAGATCACGGGCGCGGTGGTGGCGATCACGCTCGTGCTCATGAGCGTCTTTATCCCGACGGCTGCGCTGCCGGGCATCACCGGCGAGATGTACCGCCAGTTTGCGTTGACGATCGCGGCGAGCACGCTGCTGTCGGCGGTGTGCGCTCTGACGCTCACGCCCGCGCTGTGCGGGCTCCTGCTGAGGCCCCACGCGGCGCACGGGCACGGGCATCCGGGAGGACGCGGCGGGCTGTGGTGGATGATCCGCCGGGTGCTCGGGTGGCCTGCGCGTGCGTTCAACGCGGGGTTCGACGCGCTGGCCGGTGCGTACGGCGGGTTCACGCGGTTCGCGATCCGCCTCGCTCCGCTGTCGCTTGCGGCGTTTGTCGCCGTGCTCGTGGCGTCGGCGGTTGGTTACACGCGTGTGCCGACGGGCTTTGTGCCGAACGAGGACCTTGGGTTTGTGGTCGTTGCCTCACAGTTGCCGGACGGGTCGTCCCTTGAACGTAGCCAGGCGGTGAACGAGCGCGTCGTGGCATTGGCCCGCGAGGTGGACGGTGTGCAGAATGTGACGTCGCTGTCGGGGTTCTCCGTGCTCGACGGGCAGGGTGTCTCGTACGCCAATGCGTGGATCGTGCTTGAGCCGTGGGCGGTTCGGACGCCAAAGGGCCGCGGCGTGGAGGTGGTGATGCAGGATCTTCGCGCGGCGGTCGCGGGGATTCAGGACGCCCAGTTCCTTGTGTTCAGCCTTCCGCCGATCAACGGGCTGGGCAATACGTCGGGCTTTGATCTCCGGCTGCTCGATCGGACCGCCGTTGGGCGCAGCGCGGTGCAGGGAGCTGTCGACGCGGTGGTGACGGCGGCGAACGGGCAGAGCGATCTCGCGTACGCGTTCAGCAGCTTCCGGTCCGGGGTTCCGCAGCTTTACCTGGACATCGACCGTGAGAAGGCGATGCGGCTCAATGTTCCTTTGCCCGCGGTCTTTGAGACGCTGCAGACCGCGCTTGGCTCGACGTACGTGAACGACTTCAACCTCTTCAACCGGACCTACCAGGTCAGCACGCAAGCGGAGGCGGCGTTCCGCATTCGCCCCGACCAGATCACCCGGCTGGAGACACGCAACGTCGCGGGGCAGATGGTGCCGCTCGGGTCGCTCTTGCGGGTGGAGGAGTCGATGGGTCCGGACCGCGTCACACGGTACAACCTTTACCCGAGCGCGACGGTGAACGGCGCGCCGGCCGCAGGCGTTTCTTCGGGGCAGGCGATGGCAATCATGGAGGGCCTGGCCCGCGATCAACTCCCGGAAGGCATGGGCTACGCGTGGACGGGCCTGTCGTACCAGGAGAAGCAGGCCGGCAGCTCGGGGCTGCTGGCGTTCGCGCTCGGCATTCTTGTGATCTATCTCATACTTGCGGCACAGTACGAGAGCTGGTCCGCGCCGCTTTCCGTGGTGCTGTCGGTGCCGCTGGTCGTCGCGGGAGCGGTGGTCGCGTTGATGGCCACCGGGCTCGACAACAACATTTTCACGCAGATCGGGCTTGTGCTGCTGGTTGGGCTTGGGGCGAAGAACGCGATCCTGATCGTTGAGTTCGCGCGGCAGAACCGCGCGAGCGGTAAGGCCGTCATTGAGAGCGCGGTCGAGGCGGCGCGGACTCGCTTCCGCCCGATCCTCATGACGAGCTTCGCGTTCGTTCTGGGCGTCGTGCCGCTGGTTGTGGCGGAAGGCGCGGGGGCGGCGAGTCGCCGGGCGCTGGGAACGGCCGTGTTCGGCGGCATGATTGGCGTCACGGTGCTTGGGCTTGTGTTTACACCGGTGTTGTTCGCGGTCGTGACCTGGACGAGTGAGTGGCTAGGCCGCCTGGGTCGGCGCGGCGGTGGGTCGCTTTCCGTTGGGAACGGGGCGGTGGCCGGGGGCACGGACGCTTGATCGCCGTCGCGGGCGATTGCCTCGCGGCTTGCACGGTGGCCGAGCCGGCACGCGATGATCTTCGGCTCGTCGACTGACGGCGAAGCGCAGCCACTCGCACACAAGGGGAGGTGTCGGACGGCGAACGGACGGGAGGGCATGCATCCGGATCCGAGGCGACAGACGTGCGGCACCGAAGACGGCCGCTGCGTCGCGCGAACGGCCGGCGGCGAGCGGCCCTCGGGGTGGTGCATGGCGTGCGCTGACCCGGGGGATCGCCCTTGACTCACCGCGGCTGATCAGCAACAGAGAGCGCACCCGCCGCGCACCGGGCGACGGGCCTCTCGTTGACGCGAGGCTTTGTGCGGTTGCCCATGCACATCACCGAGTCGGGCGCGGGTTCTCGGGAAGCCGGGCCGCTGGTAGAATCCGGCATCGGTACCCGGGGGAGGATCAAAGGGGCCTGCGCTGTCTGAATACGACTTGACCCAGAGTGTCGGCTATCACATCCATCGGGTGTACATGGGTATGCGCCGCGAGCTCGACTCGCGCCTGGCTGCGCATGGCGTGACGTCCGCCCAGTGGGGCGCGCTGGTCTCGATCGGACGGCACGACTGCCGTACCGCCGCTGAGCTGTCGCGGTGGATGAACCTCGACAGCGGCGGCGTGTCCCGCGTCGTTGCCCAGTTGGAGAGCCAGGGGCTGATCGAACGTCGGACCGTTGCGGCGAATCGACGGATCCGGCAGATTCACCTTTCCCGCCGCGGGCGGGTGCTGCTCCCGCGGCTGGAGAAAACGACGGCGGATGTTGCGTCCGACTTCTTTGCTGGCTTCAGCGCGGAGGAGCACCGCACGCTGCGGGCGCTGCTCGCGCGGATCCCGAGTTTTCTTTCGATCTGAGCGAATTCGGCCGCCGCCGCGAAACTGATTGCTGATGTGTCAGCGATACGACAGTATACTCGGCTGTCAGTCCGCGTCTGCCGCCGGACCGTTGCAGCGCGTTGCAAGAGGAGGGGCTGTGGCGAGAGCCATCCGAGTCGAGAGAGCGGACAGCGGGCCGAGCTTGGACTGGTTCGGCGCGCGGCTCCGCTTCCCGGTGCGTGCTTCGGACACAGGGGGGCGGCTTTGTGTGCAGATCGCGCACATGCCGAAGGCGAGCGGGCCGACTCCTCCCCATTGCCACGGCAGCGAGGACGAGATCTTCTACGTCCTTGACGGATCGTTGGACGTTGAGACGCCTTACCACTGCATCACCCTGCGGCCTGGTGATCTCGCGGTGGCCCCGCGGGGGCTTCCGCACCGTGTCTCGGCGGCCGAGGCCGATACCCGTGTGTTG
Source organism: uncultured Phycisphaeraceae bacterium (assembly GCA_964496975.1). Lineage (GTDB taxonomy): Bacteria > Planctomycetota > Phycisphaerae > Phycisphaerales > UBA1924 > CAZCBN01. The sequence continues at coordinate 29,724 of CAZCBN010000008.1, read as the reverse complement.
ACGATTATCACGCCCGGAGCACTGGAGGACGCGTTCTTTCGCGTCGCCGGAAGCCCGACACCGAGCACCCTACGCGCCGAGATGGCGGTGTGGGAAGTCCACAATGTGGAGCCGCTCGGGCCGCACACGCATCGCCTTGCACCCGATCCCGACACGCTCCGGGTCATTCGTTCACACGAGGGCGATCGGTACTGGCTCGCGAGCGACGAGTACACGATCAAGCTAGCCGCATCAGCACTGAGTTCCCGACTCTGCGTCGTTCACTTCCGCATCCCGCCGGGCGGGGGTCCGGTCGTGCACACGCACACGGCCGATGAGGAGATTTTTCACGTCCTACGGGGCGATGTTTCGTTCTACGCCAACGGCACGGTGGTTAGCGGACGGGGGGGTGACACCGCCGTGCTTCCCCGGGGCATCCCCCACTGCTTCCGGAACACCGGTGACGCCGATGCAGAGTTTCTCGCGATCGTTACCCCGGCAGGTTTCGATGAGTTTGTGAGCCTTGCCGGAAGACCCGCGCGGCCGGGGCAGGGCATTCCCGAGGCCGATGCCGCGGAACTCGACCGCATTCGGGCGCTCTCGGAACGCTTTGGCGTGGTGCTCCATCCGGAGATCGTGTGGTGACAGCCCTCGAGCATCATCTCATCCAGAGCAACGGCCTTCGGATGCACGTCGTCGTCGGGGGCCGGGGCGACCCGCTCTACTTGCTGCACGGCTGGCCTCAGACGTGGCTCGAGTGGCGGGACATGGCCGATCGGTTATTGCACCGTGCCACCATTGTGATGCCCGATCTGCGTGGCTTCGGTGACAGTGAACGTCCCGCGACGGGCTACGACGTCCTGACGCAGGCAAAGGACATCGCGGGCATCGCGGAGGCCCTTGGCCACAACCGGATCGCGGTCGCGGCGCATGACCTGGGCGGCCCGGTCGCGTACGCCCTGGCCGCGTCGCAT
>CAZCBN010000008.1:0-28761 GCA_964496975.1 uncultured Phycisphaeraceae bacterium | reverse complement strand
TTGAAGCTCCGCTGTTCGGTCTCTCGGGCCCTGGCATTCCCGACTATGCCCGTGACCTCTGGCACTTCTCGTTTCATGCGACCCGAGATCTCGCGGAGTCGCTGATCTCGGGGCGGGAGCGACACTACATCGAACACTTCTTTACGGAGTTTGCGTACGACAAGGGGGCCTTCTCCCCACACACCGTGGACGAGTACGCGCGGCAGATGTCACGGCCCGGCGCGCTGCGGGCTGGGCTGGAGCACTACCGATCGCTCGACGCCTCCGCGGCCCAGATTCGCGCGCTCCCCGAGCGACGACTCGCGGTGCCCGTCTTTGGATTCGGTGGTTCGTACTCGCTCGGCGGGGCGGTGTACGAGAGCGTGAGACAGGTCGCGAGCGACGCCCGCGGCGGCGTCATTCCGCTGTGCGGGCATTGGGTGTGCGAAGAGCGGCCTGATGAGGTGGAGCGGCATCTTCGCGCGGGACTTGACGCTGCGCGGGAGGCAGCACGATGACGCAGATCATGGCGGGACCACTCGTTCTCTTCGGGGCATCGGGGCGCACCGGGCTCGCGCTGCTCGAGCGCTCGGCCCCCGCGGGCCTGCGCGTCCGCGCGGTAGTCCGCGATCCCGCACGGCTCGGGAGGTTTGCCGCGCACCCGAACGTTGAGGCCGTGCAGGCAGCGTTCGGCGATCCGGCTTCGATGGACCGGGCGATCGCATCTGCGTCGGCCGTCGTCTCCGCGCTCGGTCCGAGGGGCCTGGATCCGGCCGGCCTTTACAGCAGTGCTTTCCGCGCGATTGTCGACTCCATGCAGCGCGTCGGCGTGACACGTCTTCTTGTCGTCACGTCATCCGGGCACGAGGCCGACAGGAACTTCCCGATCTTCTTCAAGGCGTTCGTCAAGCCAGTCATCCTGCGCCGAATCTACGACGACATGGCCGCTGCTGAGGCGATCGTGGCGGCGACGAGTCTTGACTGGACGATCGTGAGGCCGTCGATGTTCATCGGCCACCGGCCGGAGGCTTCGTTCCGGGTTGCTGATCGCTGGAACCCGCCCGGCGGCTGGAAGATCTCTCGCGAGCACACCGCGGAGTTCATGCTCGACGAACTGTTTCGCCCGAAGTGGATCCGACGCCACCCGGCGTTGGCGTACTGAACAGGGGGACTGAATGATGCCACATTCGCCATTCTCCGCGTCGAACACCGCACTGCTTCTGATCGACCACCAGGTCGGAACGATGCAACTCATCAAGAACCTGCCGCTCGATCGCGTCCGACGCAACACCATCGCCTTGGCCAAGGCCGCGAAGGTTCTCGGCATGCCGGTCGTGCTCACCAGTTCGCAGGAGGACCGGGTCCAGGGGCCGCTGATTCCCGAGCTGGCCGAGGTTCTGCCCGCAGCGTTCGAGCGGCGGATCAAGCGGGCCGGCATTGTCAACGCGTGGACGGATGCTAACTTCCGCAACGCCGTTGCCGCGACAAAGCGGACCAACCTTGTCATGGCGGGCGTGACGACGGACGTGTGCCTCGTGTTTCCATCCATCAGCGCGGCACGCGAGGGCTACGGAGTGCAGGCCGTGCTAGACGCGTCGGGCTCACCGTTCGAGCTCAGCGAGGAGACCTCCAGGCGACGCATGCACGGCGCCGGTGTCGTGCTGACCGCGACGAATACCGTGATCGCCGAACTCGCCCAAGACTGGAGCACGCCTGAGGGGACGCGCCTCATCGGCCTTCTGTTCCAGGAGGTTCTCCCCCCGATCGCATGAGTGCGTGACGACTGCTGCGAAGCTGCTTGACGGCACTCATCAGGCGTGCGCCCTCGTGAGATCGATATGCTCTCGTGGTGACATTCCGGTTGCGCCGTCTTTGGAGGAACTTGATGGCCGAGCTCAGTCCATCCAACAGCCATGGGGGTCGCGAGGTTCTCCCCGCCGACAACGCGTACAGGGCGAGCGAGGGACGCCTTCGGAAGCAGCTCTTTGTCGTGACGTCCACAGCGTTAGGCCCGATCGCTGCGCTAAAGCCGTACCTGCCTGATCACTTGGCGTACCTCGCCGGCCTTGAAGCATCCGGCGAGCTGTTCATGGCCGGCCCGTTGATGAACGACGACCCAACGACGTGGTCCGGCGACGGGCTTCTGATTTACGCGGCCGCATCGTACGAGCGGGCCGTCGAGATCGCGACTCACGACCCGTTGCACGCCTCGGGTGTACGTTCCTTCAGCATACGACCTTGGCTTCTGAATGATGGCAGTCTTCGCTTCAGTGTGGCGTTCTCCACACAGTCTGCGGCCATCATGTGACGCGAGAGCCTGAAGTGCTCTCCCGCCATCTATCGTGGTCGTGCGGCACCGCGTCACCCGCATGGTCGCCGGCGCGACACGGCGCAACCAACTCGCGGGCGAGCGTTTCGATTGCCCGGGTGAGCACACGCACCGAAAGCGCGAACTCGTCCAGCCATCGTCGCTCCCCCAGGGTGTGATCCAGCGTGCTGTCCCCCGGCCCGTACGCCACGATCGGGCAGCGCCACACGGGCGCTACGACGTTCAGGTCGGAGGTGCCCGTCTTGTGCTTCGGCCTCGGACGTCCGCCTTCGGCCCGGATCCCAGCGGATACCGCACGTGCCGCCGCATCATTTCGGTCAGAGGAAACGGCTCGCTCGTGCCCCGAGCACACAGCCTCAACCGCGTGCCGCTCGCCGAGCTGTCGCACACGCTGCTCCAACGCCGTCGGGTCAACACCCGGCGGCAGTCGGAAGCCGGCGCGCAGCATCGCTCTCTGCCTGAGCCCGTCGTCGTCCGATCCCATCGAGCGCACGCCCGCTTGCACGCGCTCGAACACGCGCTCGCGGCCCGCGTTCATGGTCTCGACATCATGGCACACATCCGCCCACCACCCGAGGAGCGCATCGCACGCCGACCCGGAAGGCCCTGCCGAGTGTGCACCCGCGCGCTCGCACGCGGCATCGACAATGAGTCGCCCCTTATAGCCCAGCGTCACGCCGTCCCACCCGCTCGGCTCGCCGACGATGCACGCAGCCGGTCGATGCACACTCGCCAAGTGCCGCGCGCCGGGCGACACGGGCGTCTCCTCGCCCACGGCACCTGCGACCGTGATGCGCACGCCGTCGGGCAGGGCTGCAACAGCCGCCGCCATCACCATTGCCGCCAGCGGGCCCTTTGCGTCGACGCTTCCACGCCCGTGCAGCACCCGGGCCTCGACCCTCACCGGGATCTCCCCCGGCACCGTGTCGATGTGCCCGAGTAGGAACACCTGTACCGCCGCGCCCGGGGCGCCACGCTCCGCGACGGCGTTGCCGGCTTCGTCGATCCAGGCGCGAAGTCCGAGCTTCGCCGCGTGGCGGACGAACACGTCCACGGCCGCGTGTTCCTGGCCCGACACACTCGGCGTCGACACAAGCTCCAGCAGCAACGCCTCGGCCGCCGCATCGTCGATCGGCATCGCTGCCCCTCCACTCACACCGGAACTGCCATCGAGAAGACCGTCCCCCCACCCGCTCGGGCCCGCGCCACCGCGCCGTCGCCGCCCGGGGCCACCTGCGCACGGCCGATGATGACTCGCGGCACCCCACCGGACAGTGCCTCCTCGGCTGCGAGAACCTTGTTCTTCATGCGCCCCGTCGCCGCGGCTCGTGCCGCGTGAAGCCCCGCCGCATCGACGCATCGGATCAGCGAGGCCTCGTTCGTCGCGTCGGCCAACAGTCCAGGGACATTCGACAGCAGCAGCAGCTCGTCAGCACGCAGCGCGACGGCCGTCGCGGCGGCCGCCCGGTCGGCGTCGACGTTGATCGCCACGCCCTCGCGCGTCACCGCGGGCGGCGCCAACACCGGCACCCGACCGGCGGCGAGAAGCATCATCAAGAGCCCGGCGTCGACCGCTTCCACGCGGCCGGACAGGTCGTCGCGAACGACCACCGTTCGGCCGTCCTCGACGGCTCGGATGGCGTCCTTCCGCACGCCGACCCAGAGCCCTCCGTCCAGCCCGCTCAGTCCGACGGCGTCCACGCCCTCGCGGCGGAGCCGCTCAACAAGTCCCTTGTTCACCTTTCCGCAGCACGCCATTTCGAAGATCTCGAGCGTCCGTCGATCGGTTCGCCGAGACGTGTGCCCACTCGGACTGGTGAGCGTTCGCGGCGGATGGCCGAGTGCCGCCGAGAGTGTGTCAACCTCGTTCGACCCGCCGTGCACGACGACGACACGCTCGCCCGCGCGCACGAGACCCGCGATCTCCGGCGCAAGCGACTCCGGGTCAATGCCCGCGCCTCCGCCGATCTTGATGACCACCGTTGTCATGCCGCCCATCCCTCCGGCCGCTGCATTCACGCGGGGTGTAGCCCCGGGAAGCCAAGGCCCGCAGCTTCGTCGAGACCCAGCGCCACGTTCATCGACTGCAGGGCCGAGCCGGCAGCGCCCTTCATGAGGTTGTCGATGGCGCACATCACGACCACTCGCCACGAGCTCTCATCGACGGCGAACCCAACGTCCGCGTGGTTTGAGCCCATCAGCACGCGAGGATCCGGGAAGCGATTCAGTCCAGAACGCTCCGCCACGAGCCGCACGAAGGGCTCGCCGCGGTACGCCGCGCGGTACACCCCCCACAGCTCCTTGAGATCGACTCGCCGCGTGGGCAAGACATGCGCCGTGCACAGCACGCCCCGCACCATGTCCACCGATGTGACGGTCGCGTCGACATCGAGCTCCCCGAGCGCCTGCCGCACTTCGGCCAGGTGCCGATGCCCGCTCGCGCTGTATGTCCGCGCCGTCCGCGATCGCACCGCGTGGTGCGAACCGGCGCCGCCATCCGCGCCGGCCTCGGACGATCCGACCTTGATGTCGCAGATCGCACGCCCGATCAGACCCGCCCGCGCCAACGGGAGCAGCGCCAGGATCATCGCGGTCGCGTTGCACCCGACACCGGAGACGAGGCTCGCCCCGCGAAGCGCCTCGCGCGCCACCTCGGGCAGCCCGTACACCGCCGTCGGCAGCAGCTCGGGCCGCGGGTGGGATCGTCCGTACGCGGCTTCGAAAGCGGCGGGGCTCCGCAGCCGAAAGTCGGCGGAGAGATCCACCACCAGCGGCGCACGCGCACGCCACTGGTCCATCTGCGTCGCCGCCTCCCCGTGCGGCATGCACAGGAACAGCACGTCGCACGCGCGGATGTCTTCGGGCTGGCAGAAGTTAACCGCCACATGGCCGCGCAGGTTCGGGTGCGCCGATGACACCGCATCACCCGCAAGCCGCCGCGACGACACCTGCGCCACCTGCGCAAGCGGGTGCGCCGCGAGCAAGCGAAGAAGCTCCCCGCCGCTGAACCCGCTGCCACCGACGATGGAGCACGCCACGCTCACGCCGGCACCCCAGACCCGCGTATCACCACGGAGGCCGTGTCGCGTCGTTCGCGGGCCACCCGTGCGACATGCCGCGCGACGAGCCCCGGGATGTCCACCCCGGTTGTCGCGATGCTGTTGCGGAACTCCATGGAGTGGTTGATCTCGTTCACAAGCAGACCCCGGCGCGGGCACTCCAGCACGTCCACGGCCGCCACATCCGCCCCGACAGCCGCCACGGCCCGCTCGCACGGATCGCGCAGCGCATCGCTGATCGACAGCCCCGCAGCCGTCGCACCACGCGCGGTATTCGTCACCCAGTGCTCACTCGTGCGGACGATCGCCGCGACCGCGCTTCCCCCGACCACGAACACGCGGATGTCCCGCCCCGGCTTGTCCACGTGCTCCTGGACGTAGAACACGCCCTGCTGCGCCGAGCCCAACGTCTCACGGTGCTCGATCACCGCCTCCGCCGCGTCTCGGTCATTCACCCGGGCCACGAGCCGGCCCCACGAGCCCACCGTGGGCTTGAGCACCGCCGGGTAGCCGATGGCTTCAACGGCACGCAACGCAGACTCGCCCGCCGTCGCTACGCGCACCGCGGGCGTCGCGACGCCGGCGCGCAGGAGCGCGAGCGTCGTCATCATCTTGTCGCTGCACACCTCGATCGCCCGCGACGGGTTGACGCACCGAAGGCCCACGCTCTCCAGCACGCGGGCCGCGGTCAGGCCCGCCGTCAGGCTCACCGAGCGCTCGAGCACCGCGTCGTATGCGGACCACTCACCCACGGACGACGGGTCGAAGACGACGTCGCGCAGGTCAATGGGTGTCACGTCAACCCCGGCCGCCGCGAATGCGTCGAGCAGCAATCGCTCCTCCGTTCGCAGACGCGTGTATGTCATCGCGATCCGCATCGCACGCCTCCTTTTCGGCCGCCGACGCACCCGGGTGCGTCGCGCGGCTTCACTCGCCCCAGTCCTCTTCAACCTCGGGCGCCAGTTCAAGCCGCACGGGGTGCATGCTCGTCACCTCCAACTCGGCCCGGCACTCGCCGCATCGAGTCACTTGGCCGTTCAAAGGCGGGCGATCAAACGAAACCTCGGCCTCGCACTCGGGACACGCGGAAACAACGGGGGATGCGCCGCTCATCGGTGTGCTCCTTGTCTGGGCCCATCGCGGGCCGCGCAAACATCCGCGTTCAGAAAGCTCCAAAACGAAAAAACCCCCGGGCATCGGTCCGAGGGCGTCGCAGGTCCGGTCTGTCTATTCGCTCGAGCGTTACCCGCCCGTGCAGACCGTGTCCACGATCAGCCCCCGGCTGCCTTTGGCGCCTTTGGCTTTCGTGGATTTGGTCGAGGAGCGGGTCATGCCGCAAACATGCTACTCCGATCCGCGTCGGAGTCAACCCAGCACAACAAAGCGCTCCGCGTGTCTCTCGCTCGCTCCGTTTCCGCGTTCGGACGAACCCCGGTCACCCAACGCTGGGCGATCTCTGACCTCCAACGGTGCCCCCCCCCCGCCCGCATGCAGGCACGCCGCATACGCCCCCGTCGACCGCTTCACCTCAGCGGAACAGCTCCTTCACGCGATCCACCTCGTCCCTGGACACCGTGTGCGGCCGCCCGGGATACGTCGCCACGATCACCCCGTGCCGTCTGCGTTCCAGCAGAAAAGCCGACGCCGCGACACGATCCTCCGGCACGTGCGGATCCGGAACGCCCGTGCTCAAGAAGATCGCCGCGGGCTCGTCCGCGACGGGGTACCGCGACTCATCAAGCTCACGGCCGATGAGCCCGCCTGTCAGCACCGCACCTCGGGACACCGCATCCGGACGGCGACCGATGAACTCGCACGCAAGACACGCCCCCTGCGAGAACCCCACCACCATCGTGCGAGCCCGCGAGACACCCGCCCGGCGAAGATCATCAACGATCCCGCTCAAGAGGGCCAGCGCCGATTCCACACACGGTTGATTCTCCGCGATCGGCGCGAGAAAGCTCTTCGGATACCACGTGTTCCCCACGGCCTCGGGCGCCACCAGCGCGGCGCCGGGCGGCGCCACGGCCGCGCCGAGCGATAACGCGTCCCGTGCCGTCCCGCCGCGGCCGTGAAGGCAGATGACCACGGCCGACGCCCCTTCCACCGGCGGCCCCTTGTGCAACACCGCGGCACCGGCGTGCGGGTCCGCGGCCGTCATGGCAAGGTCCCCGGCAACGTAACCGCCGGAAGCGACGCCTCGATCGAAGCACGCCGCGGCTCAAGCCACGCCGGCAGCCTGATCGATCGGCCGAGCGCCTCCCGCGTCTCGTCGACTGCAAAGCCCGGCGGATCGGTCGCCACCTCGACGATCACGCCCCCAGGCTCGCGGAAGTAGATCGACCGAAAGTACTGGCGATCGAGGATCGGCGTCACGTTCAGCCCACGCGCGTTCAGCACCGTTCGCCACGCGTTCTGCGCCGCATCGTCCGGCACGCGGAAGGCGATGTGATGCACGCTGCCGCCGCCGAGCTTGGCCGGCGCAGCGTCTGGCGTGCAAAGCACATCAACCATCCGACCGGGCGTCGACGGATCCGCGCGCGACACGAAGCGGAAACGGTTCCGGTCCGACGGCCCTCCCATAAACCCCAGCGTCTCTTGGAGCAGCACCGCCGTGGCCTCGTATCCCGAGACGGCGAGTGTCACCGAGTGAAGCCCGCGGATCGCGTGCTCCGCGGGAAGAGCTCCGCCGCGATCAGGCACCAGCGCGTCGCCCGCCGCCGCGACAAGCTCGATCCGCATGCCGTCCGGGTCCTCGAGCGCGAGATAGCGCTCGCCGAACCGCTCCGCATCCTCGATGACCTCGACGCCGAGCCGCGACAGCCGACCCGCCCACCACGCCAGCGAGCCGGCGCCCACGGCAAAGGCCGTCGCCTTGGTCTCGCCCGAGCCGCGCCGGCCACGCTTCACACGCGACCACGGGAAGAACGTCAGCACACTCCCCGGCGACCCGCTGGAATCGGCAAAGTAGAAGTGATAGGTACCCGGATCATCGAAGTTCACCGTCCGCTTCACGAGGCGCATCCCGAGCACGCCGACGTAGAAGTTCAGGTTGGCCTGCGCGTCAGAGGCAACCGCCGTGACGTGATGCAAGCCCAAGATAGGCAACAGCGAAACGGTCATCGCGGCACCCCCTGGGCCGCAAGCCAGCCCCCCGGTGTCCCGCCGAAGGAGCGTGCCACGCACCCGCGAACGCTACGCGACAAACCACCACGGCGTTGCGAGAAACGCCAACAGCCGCGAGCCACGCGTTCGGCATCGCCGAGCGCGATCGCAGCACGCGACTCCTCACAAGCCCCGACCCTCGCCTCATTGGCCACGGCGGCCGTCGATCACGCCGATCGCGTCACTCGTCCGCTCGCCCCCGCGTGCACGACCGGTGGACAATCGTGTACAATCAGTTCGTTCACGCGGCCGCGAAGCAGCACCTGCCGGTTCTGGCATGTGCCGTGGTCCGCGTGAAACGTCAACTCAGCTTGCACACTCAGGCAAGTGTCCGACAGGGATGCCCACATGCTGATCACCGCCTTCGCCGGTTCCACGAGCTCGACGTCCATCAACAAGAAGCTCGTCGTCGCCGCCGTGACGATCCTCCAGCGTCACCGGCCGAGCGACGAACAACGCGTCCTCGACCTCCGCGACTTCGCCATGCCGATCTTCTCCGAGGACGAGGAGCGCAACAACGGCGCTCCCGAAGCCGCGAAGCGTTTGCTCGCCCACATCAGCGCCGCGAACGCGCTCATCATCTCCTTCGCCGAGCACAACGGAAGCTACACCGCCGCGTACAAGAACGCCTTCGACTGGATGTCACGCCTGTCAAAGCGCGTCTACGACGGCAAACGCATCATCGCGCTCTCCACTTCCCCCGGCCCCGGCGGCGCCGCCTCAGTGCTGAAGGCCTTCGTCGCGTCCGCTCCGTACTTCGGCGCCGAGATCGTCGGAAGCCTCTCCGTTCCCAGCTTCCATACTGCCTACGACGCCCACACGTCGTCCCTCCGCGCCGAGTGGCAGGACAAGCTCGCGTCGCTCATCGCGCTCCTCTGACGCGCGGCGCCCAACGACTCACCGCAGCCCCGGCGCGCCGAGCCAGCGTGCGAACCGCGTCATCGAACCACACATTATCCAGACTTCGCCGCCTCTCTGACGTCGGTCCGGCCACCGCCGAGGTTACCGCGCCGTGGCTCCGAACCGGCGCACGTCCTCGCCCCAGACGCGCACATCGCCGTCGTCGGACGTCGTCACGACCCGCCCGTCCGGCGATACCGCGATGCCGTGCACCGACGAAAGGTGTCCCCGCAGCGTCAGGAGCGGCGCACACGTCCGCGTGTTCCACACCCGCATCGTGTTGTCGTACCCACCCGTGAACAGCCGCGAGCCATCAGGACTGAACGCGGCCGAGTACACCGCGTACCGATGCCCGCGCAGGTCCGCGAGCGGCCCAAGCGTGACTGGGTTGAACGCAACCACGTCGCCCGATTCCGTGGACGCGAACGCCCGCGGATCACTCGACGCATGGTCGGCCGCGATCGCCCACATCTGCCGCCGACCGAAGTTTGCCCGCTGCACCGGCCCACTCGAGCGGCCATCGCGCATCCGCCAAGACAACAGGTCGCCCGCGTCATCAGCCGACACAAGGCATATCAACCCTTCACCGGCGGCGCACCACGCGAGCGAACGCACCGCCGACATGGCATCCACGTCACGCCCTTTGTGCACCGCAACACGATCCGAACCGACTGCGCCCCCCGTCTCGCCCGTCAACGCGAGCGACACGACCGTCACGCGGCCCGACTGATACCCCCGGGCAAGCCAGCGGGCGTCGACGGATATCGCCGCCGCCGTGCACACCCCGTCGTCCTCATCGTCGCTTTGCACAGGGCCCAACGTCCGTGTCGCGCCGTCAACGCCGACCCACCGCACCGCGCCATCCGCGGTTACGCCCACCGCGGCCCCCGACGCGACACGCCACAGCGTGAGCCACCCACCCCCACCCGCGTCCTGCCGCCATCGCACATCACCCGATGAGACGTCGAGAGCCGTGATGACCCCACCGACATCACCGAGCAGCACCACGCCGTCCAGCCAGGCGAGGCTCCTCACCGTGCTGGTTGTCCGCGCGATCGATCGCGAGATCTCCCGCGGCTGCGCCGGCCACACGCGAACCACCGCGTCAATCCCGACCGACGCAAGCCGCCCACGCGCCGTCACGGCGATTCGCCCCACCGTGTCCTGGTGCCCGCGATACGTGGACATCACCACGCCGTCCGCGGCGCCGATCTGCTGAATCAACGTCTCCGTTCCGCCGACATACACCGACGCGCCGTCCGGCGCCCACGCGACCGCCGAGAGCTTGTTGTTCCCGGGTCGGCTCCGAACGATGCGCGAGCCCGATGCCACGTCGTAGACGTGCAGCGCCGTGTCATGCCCAACCGCCGCAACGCGCGACCCGTCCGGCGAGAACGCAAGGTCTCGTACAAGCCCCGCCGGCCCGGGCTCCAGCCGCCGCGGCGTCCATGTCGCCGTATCCACCACCACCATCCCGTCGGTCAACCCGCCCAGAGCGAGGTACTCCCCGTCCGGGCTCCACGCCGCGGCGTGAGCGAGCCACGGGTCGCCCGGAGTCACCGGTGTCGCAACACACGCGCCGCTCCGGACGTCGATGACACGCACCGTGTGCGCGTGATCAATCGAGACGTACCACCGCCCCGACGGATCAACCCGAACGACCCGGGAGTCCGCCGTCGGCAGCACACCGATCGTCTCGAGCGTCTGCGCATCCAGCCGCACATCCGCCGCATGCCGCACGGAAACAAGCAGCGATGCGCCATCATGCGCATACGAGAGCGACGTGCAGGCCAACAACCCGTTCTTCGCCACCACGCCGCCTGACTCAAGGTCAACCAGCGCCACGCCCGAGAACTGGCGGCACACGACGACGAACCGGCCGTCCGGGCTCGCCGCCGCATCGCCGTTGCCCGCGGGCAGCGTCTCGATCGCGGCGTCCGTCTGCTCCGACGCCGCCCGCAGGAACGACCACTCCCAACGCCGAAGGTCCGCGTCCGTCGCCTGCAGAATCTCGCGCGCCCTTCCGCTCTCGCCGGCCGCGATCGCCGCCCCGGCATGGCCGATGCTCCCGTCGTAAAGAGCGTCCCTCAGCCGCTCCGCCTCGGCGTCGGCGAGCGCAAACGCCATCTCAGCCGTCCGCCGCGCCGACGACTCGGAACGCTGCAACGCCGCGCTGCGACGGGCCTCCCGCACCGCCACGCCGGCCGTCGCGGCCAACGCGACAATCACCACCGACGATGCGGCGATCACCCGCCGGCCCCGCTTCAGCGAGCGCGTCAACGACTCCAGCGCCGACTCCTGCCGCACGCGAACGGGCTTGCCCGAGAGGTAGCGATCAAGATCGTCCGCAAGCTCAACGACCGACTGGTACCGCGACGCCCGGTCCACCGCGAGGCACGCCGCAAGCACGCTGTCGAGGTCCGCGCCAAGGTCCGGCCGCACCGCCTCAAGCCGCAGCCGCGGCTCGTCCCCGATGCGGCGGATCCACTCCGGCGCCGGAAGCCCGACCATATCCAGCGGCCGCTGCCCCGCCAACAACTCGAAGAGCACCACGCCGAGCGAGTACACATCGCACAGCGTGTCCGCCATGCCGAGAGTCACCTGCTCAGGCGCAACATACGCGAGCGTCGCACCCACCGGCCCCTGCGCATCCCCCTCGTGCAGCCCTCGCGCGATGCCGAAGTCGAGCACCTTCACCGCGCCGTCGCCCCGCACAAGCACGTTCGCCGGCTTGATATCCAGGTGCACCACGCCCGCCCGGTGCGCCGCCCGGATCGCCTCGACCACCCGTGCGAACAACGCGACCCGCTCGCGCGGCCCCAGCGCCGCCGCCCGACAGTGCTCGTCAATCGGCAGCCCCGGGACGTACTCCAGCAGCAGATACGCCTGCTCACCCGCGCCGAGATCCTCAACGCCCGCCGCGTAGATCTGCGCCACGCTCGGGCAATCGATCCGCGCCAGCAGATCTGCCTCACGCTCAAGCCTCGCGAGCACCGCGCCGCCTGCGCCCTCGCCGAGCGACGCGGATGAGAGCACCTTCAGCGCCACCGATCGACGCGGCCGCTCCTGCTCGGCGAGATACACCACGCTGCTCCCGCCCGTGCCGATCTTCGCGATGACCGTGCACCCCGCAAACCGCATCCCCTCCTCAAGCGGCTCGCGGCGGATCGCATCGAGGTCGCGCGCCAACGCGCCGGGATCAAGGAACCCCCCGTCCACACCCGTCGTCCGGTCGTGATACCCGAGGAGGCTCCGCACCTCGTCCGCGAGCGACGGGCTCTCCGCGTCCAGCCGCTGCAGACGAGCGTGCTGCTCGTCCGCGGGAAGGTCCGCGAGCCGTGCAAACTCCGTCATCGCGCGGTCGAGCGTCGCCGCGCTCATGCGACCGGCCCCCGCCCCTCGATGCGCCGGCGGAGCCACGCCCGCGCCGCCACCCAGTCTTCTTTCACCGTCGCCGCCGCGATCCCGAGCGCCGCGGCCGTCTCTTCGATCGTCAGGCCCGCGAAGTACCTCAGCATGACCACCTGCGCCCGACGCGGGGACACCCGTTCCAGCTCGCTCAGCGCATCATCAAGGCTCAACAGCCCGTCGAGGTCGTGCGATTCCGCCGCCGCAGCGCCCTCGTCCAACTGAAGTCGCACGCGTCCCCCGCCGTGCTTGAGCCGGCTCCGACGCCGCGCGCGTTCCACGAGGATCCGCCGCATCGTGATGGCGGCTGCCGCGAAAAAGTGCCGCCGCCCGTCCCAGCTCCGCTCCGGCACCGACGCGACCAGCCGCAGATACGCCTCGTGCACGAGGCTCGTCGCGTCCAGCGTGCGCTCGTGCCGCTCGTTGCCGAGCGCCGACGCCGCGAGACGACGCAGCTCGTTGTACAAGAGCGGCAGCAACTCATCCGCCGCCGCCGCGCTCCCTGTCAGCTCGCCAAGGAGCCGCGTTACCTCCGCCCGCGCGGGGAGCAACGCCTCGATCTCCCCGGCCGTCAGCCCCGCGTCGCCCTCTCCCGCGGGCGTTGCAGCGCCGGCCGGCGAACCCGGCCCCGCGGGCGGGCTCAACTTTGGCACCGGCGCCGACCCCGCTCCCACCACAGGCCCACGCTGCAGCGGACGGCCGTTGTTCGGATCCGTCCCGTCACCATCCATGGCCGCAAGCCCCATTCCAGTACCCCCAAAGTCTTCCTCACCCCGCGAAGTATGCAGGCAACTCGCAATTTCAGCAAGATCGTTGTCCCACGCCAGCCAATGAACCCCGTGACGGCACATGACGAGACGAGCACCAGGCGTCGGCGTCGCCCGGAACACCGATTCCGAGTAAACACCGACCCCGCCGCCCAGCGCTCCCGCCCCAAGGACTGCCCATGCCTGCGATCGTGACGGCCCGTGACGCGGAACTCGTGCAACGCTCCTACGAGAGCCTGCGACTGAAGCCCGCCGAACTGGGCGCCGCGTTCTACGGCCGTCTCTTCACCGATCATCCCGCCGTCCGCGCCCTCTTCCCAAGCGACATGTCCAAGCAGACCGAGCACATCGCCGTCGCCCTCGCCCTCGTCGCCCGGAACAGCGCCCGACTCGATGACCTCTCCCAGCCCCTGCGCGACATGGGGGCCCGGCACGTCCGCTACGGCGCCAAGCCGGAGCACTACCCCGTCGTCCGCGACACACTCATCGCCGTGCTCGCCGAGCACTCCGGACCAGCCTGGAGCAGTGACCTCAGCCGCGCATGGGCCGCGACGCTCACGCGAGTCGCGGAGCACATGATCGCCGGCGCCGAGGCCGCCGAACGCGGCCAGGCCCCCACCGCCGCCATCTCACGACGCTAGGGAGGCCTCTTCCAAGGGCCGATCGCTCCATCGACGACCCGTCTCCGCGGCCTCAACACGCATCCGTGCAGCCATTCTCATGCCCCGCGGCCCAGCCCCGCGGGCATCGCCGCGCGCCGATCTCCGGCGTTGCCGTTCCCAGGACGCAGCTTCGCGTTCGGCACGATACAAGCGACTCGCGCCCGCCCGGGGGTTTCCCGCACGTATTCCCGAAGCGAGAAAAAATCTCGCGTCCGACCGGCCAATCCCGACCCGCACGTCGCCACATGAAGTGCCGGGCCACGCGATCGAACACCGATCCATGACCCCGGCGCTCGACAGGCCTGTGTGTGCCACGCGAGCGGCCAGTTCCAAAGGACACGGAAGCAACTCAACCGTGCCCCGCAGCATCGCGGCGCGCCGTGGCGACGCGCCGCGATCACACAACGACCATCGCCCAACGCACACGCAAAGACCTCTGCACGTCACGACACCACGAACCGCACACCACAAGGAGGACCGCACCATGAACCACTGCACCACCACCAACCCCGCTGGCACCCCCGCCGCTCCCCGGCTCCAGTTCGCCGCCGCCGCGCTCGCCGCGAGCGCCGGCCTCGCCTTGGGCCAGAGCTTCAACATCGAGATCGGCGCTCTGACGGGTGCTACCTCGAACGCCGTGCCGAGCTCCTACGCCGCCTGTGCCCAGCCCGGTCACTGGAACAGCGTCGTCAGCGAGTCGCCCTCGGGCATCCTCCTGCGGAACCTCTCCAACCAACTCACGTCCGTCATCATGGTCCGCCCCACGGGCCAGACCGCCGTCACCCCCGCCGGCAACACCGACTCCGGCACCTTCCGCGATGTCATGGCCGACGGCATCCCCGTCAACCCCGCGACCAACGTCGACGCCTACACCTTCAGCGGCCTCGAGAGCGGCAACTACCTCGTCTACGTCTACTTCACCAACACCAGCGTCCCCGGCGCCATCGACGCCTCCATCGACGCGACGGGTTTCATCGGTCAGTCCATCGAGGTCGACCGCGGCTCTCTCGCCAACCGCTACCGCGCCGGCGGCAACTACTCCGTCACCCGCGCCACCGTCGGCGCCAACGGCCAGCTCACCGTCCGCGCCTTCCGCAACGCCCCCGGCAAGCAGGCCAACGTCGCCGCGATGCAGCTCGTCAAGCTCGGCGGCGGCCGCAAGCTCGTCTACGTGAACGCCAACGCCACCGGCGACAACTCCGGCACGAGCTGGGCCAACGGCATCAACGGCCTGGTCGAGCCCATGGAACTGCTCTTCAACATGCACTTCCTCGAAGCCGAGAACGCGCAGAACACCACCGTCGACTTCGACCTCTGGGTCGCCAAGGGCACCTACTTCGCCACCGAGGACACGTCCTTCTTCAACCCCGACCGCGACGGAACCCTCACGTTCTTCAACGGCACCCGCATCCTCGGCGGCTTCGAAGGCACCGAGGTCTCCCCCGCCGATCGCACCTTCGCACCCGGCAGCGAGACCGTCGTCACCGGCGAGATCGGCGGCTTCGGCCCCAGTGACAACTCCTACACCCTCGCCACCCTCATCAACTGCGGCCCGTCCACCCTCATCGACCACGTCACCTTCGCGAACGGCTACGACGACCAGAGCACGCTCGGGTTCCTCCACGGCCGCGGCGGTGCCGTGGAGATGTACCGCTCCTCCGGCGGTACGGTGCCCGGCGCCGTGTTCCGCGGGGTGACGTTCCAGAACAACGCCGCGTACCGCGAGGGCGGCGCGGTGTGGACCTCCTTCAGCAACGCGCGGTTTGAAGACTGCGTCTTCACGGGCAACAGCGCTCAGATCCCCGGCAACAGCGACGCCGACGGCGGTGCGGTGTACGCCGAGCAGGCCGAGCCCGAGTTTATCCGGACGGACTTCATCCAGAACCGCGCGGCGGACGACGGCTCGGCGGTGTACGCGGACGGAAACGGCGGGACGGTGCAGTTCCTCTCAGTGCGGGCGCTGGGGAACACCGGCGCGGCAAGCACGCTGTACTTCGAGAACACGCCTTCGAACCTCGCAAACACCCTCGTGGCCGGCAACAGCCACTCGTTCGCCCGCGGCGCGGTGCAAGGGTTCGGCGAGTCGGCGGACGTCCGACTGGAAAACTGCACGATCGCCTGGAACACCGGGTTCAACGGGTCGGGCGTGGCGCTCTCCGACGGCGCCGACGTGACCTGCCTGAACACAATCATCTTCGGCAACTCCATCACGGGCGTGTCGGCGAACCAGCTGGGCGACGCGTCGATCCACGTGTACAACGGCCCGAGCACGGGCACGTTCGCCTACAGCAGCATCGAACACGGCACGGCGATGTCGCTTGTGTTCAACACGGCCTCCTTCGCCAACAACACGGATGACCCAGAGTTCCTCGATCCCACCGGCGCCGACAACATCCTCGGCAACGCCGACGACGACTACCGCCTCGCCCTCGGCTCGGCGGCCCAGGACACCGGCGACATCAACTTCGCCCCCACCGACGACTTCGACCTCGACGGCGACGGCACGATCTTCGAAGAGGTCCCCTTCGACCTCCTCGGAAACCCGCGCATCACCGACCTGGCCGGCGTCGGCAAGAGCGGCTTCAACACCATCGACCGCGGCGCCTACGAGTCGATCCCCTTCAACTGCCCCGCCGACTACAACCAAGACGGCGTCGCCGGCGACATCTTTGACCTCTTCGACTTCCTCGCCGACCTCGACGCCGGCCTCGACTACAACGGCGACACCATCCAGTCCGATATCTTCGACCTCTTCGATTTCCTCGCGGTCCTCGACGCCGGCTGCGACTAAGCACCCAGCACCGTGAACACGCCGCCGGACGCACTCCGTCCGGCGCGTGTCCACGAAACAAGGAACCCACGCGGCGGCCGCCCCAACGGGCGGCCGCCGCTGTTTTTCCGCCCCTTCGCACTCACTCCACCCGCGATCCGCGCGTGCCGCGCCGGTCGATCCGATCACGCCATCCGCGCGGTCTGCAACGCCCGGCGACAGAGTCGAATCGATCACATCGCTGGCACCCCGGCCTCCCGCATCGCAACCTTGGACATAGGCCTCAAAGCCGGGGCCGGGAGGAGACCCACCATGACCCGCCATCGCAAGACGTGCGACAGCCGTCACCGCACCATCGCCGTCCTGACCGCGTCGGCCGCCGCGCTGCACGCCGGCCTCGCCAGCGCCGCCATCGTCGACGCCACCGTTACCGCCGACAACCACTACGCCCTTTACGCCACCGGCCCCGGCGGCATCTCCTACGTCGGCGGCAACGAGATCGGCGCCGGCGGCTCGCACGGCGGGTACAACTGGTCCCACGCCGAGACGTGGTCCTTCAACACCGGCCCGACCTTCTACATCGCCGCATGGTCCGACAACAGCGTCGCCCAGGGCGTGCTCGCCCAGATCGTCGTGAACGGCACCTCCCCCCTGCACTCCGGCAACGCCGCGTGGCAGGTCTACGAAACCGGCGTCGATGCCGGCGACGGCACGCCCCACCCCGGCGCAGCGTGGATCTCCGAACACGTCTCAACCGCCGACGCCGAAGGCCTCTGGGAGGCCCCCTTCGTCGGCGGGGCCAACGGCATCAACCCCTGGCGCACCATCGCGGGCATCACCAGCGAGGCCCGCTGGACCTGGTGGAACAACCCCGCCAAGGCCAACCCCCTCAACGGCGGCACCGGCGCGGGCGAGCTCCTCATCTTCCGCGTCACTGTCCCCACGCCCGGCACGATGGCCACCGCCGCGCTCGGCCTCGCCATGATGAGCCGCCGGCGACGCATCTAACAACCCGACCGCCACCAACGGCCCGCCCCCGCGCGGCCCCGAGTGTTCCACCCGCGGGGCGCGGCCGCGACGCGGGTCGGAACGCCGGCGGCCAGTCCGCCAAGCCCAACCGCACGACACCTCCAACCGCCCGGCCTGACCTTTCGGCCGGGCGGTGTCGCTGCGCTGATCCACACCGCCAACGTCCACCGCACTCCCCGAAGGGGCACAGCGCCGCCGAGCCGAGGCCAAAAGAAACGGCCCTCCCACTCGGGAGGGCCGCCAAGGCAATCAGGAACATTCAGCCCGAAGTTTCAGGCCGCAGGCCAAGAGTCGCCTCTCAGGCCCGACGACGACGAGCAGCCACCAGGCCGCCGAGGCCGAGGACGGCCATCGCGCCGGGGGCGGGGATCAGCTCAACCGTGCCGCGGAGCACGATGCCGCGGAGGTCGCCGCCAGCGAAGTTCAGGCTCTCGATGTCGAACGTGCCGGCCGAGCCGGTGGCGCCCCACGCGAAGATGCGGAAGAACGCGCTCGTGGTCACGTCCTGCAGGGCCGCGAAGCTGCCGAGGTTGATCGTGTTGTTCTCGCCGTTGACGTTCACGTCGGTGTCCGTGAAGACCGTCGTGCTGGTCGCGAAGTTATCGCTGCTGAAGACGATCGCGAGCTGGTTGGGGCCGGAGTTCGAGCGGTCGTAGCGCAGCTCGAGCTGGCTCAGGTCGAGGCTGTAGTTGGGGTTCACCGTCAGGCCCCACTGGATGTAGTCGTTGTTCGCGACGGCGGTCGCGAGGTCGCCGCCGACGGTCCAGTTGTTGTGGTTGAACGTGGCGCCAGCGTTGACGACGAGGCCGGGGCCCGCCGTCAGGTTCGCGCCGGTCAGGCCCGTCGCGACGTTGTTGGCCTGCTGGCCTTCCGCGATGCCGGCGAACCAGTCGGCGGCAACCTGAGCGTTGGCCGCGGCGGCGAGGCCGGCGACGGCGATGAGGGCGATCTGCTGCATGGGTGTCTCTCCGAAGTGTCTGTCTCTGTGTCTCTCAACCTGTTGAACGCGGGCCGGTTGGGTCGCGATCCGACCCACGCTCAACACATGCCGCACCGACCGCCGCCGCGGTCGACGAAGCCATCTACCAAAGAGCCATGTGTGGGCGTGGTGTCTCTCTCCGCACCCTCTGACTCGACCAGACAGTGTAGACCACCTGACACCGAACGCACGTCAGCGTCTCGCTAAGATTGCCGATCCCCCTCGCCCCACCACATGTTCGCACATTGTTTGGATCGCAAGACCACCGGTTCCGGCGGTCGCCCCGTCCCGACGTGCACCCGCCGCCCGCGGTACCCTTCCGCCTCTAGTAGACACCCAGCTCGTACCCCCAAGGACGTGGGCCGTGGCCAAACGACCGGACGCCAAACCCTCCAAACCCGCCCAAGGCACCATCGCCGAGGCCATGGCCGCCAAGCAGCGGGACATCTCCGTCAGCGAGTTCTTCGCCAAGAACCGCCACCTCCTCGGTTTCGACAACCCCCGCAAGGCCCTCCTCACCACCGTCAAAGAGGCCGTCGACAACTCCCTCGACGCCTGCGAAGAGGCCCGCATCCTCCCCGACATCACCGTCGTCATCGAGGACCTGCAGCCCGACCGCCCCGCCGCCGCAAAGTCCAGCAAGTACCGCGTCACCATCATCGACAACGGCCCCGGCATCGTCCGCCGACAGGTCGAGCACATCTTCGGCCGCCTCCTCTACGGCTCCAAGTTTCACCGACTCAAAATGTCCCGCGGCCAGCAGGGCATCGGCATCTCCGCCGCCGGCATGTACGGCCTGCTCACCACCGGCCGGCCCATGGTCATCCACACCAAGCCCGGCACAAAGCAGCCCGCCCACCACATCGAACTCGCGATGAACACCAAGACCAACCGGGCCGAGGTGACACGCGACGACGAGACCGACGACTTCCCCCCCGCCCGCGTCCGCGACCTCACCCCCGGCACGCGCGAGCTCGCCGCCGCCGGCGAGTTCCTCCCCGCCTCCATCTACACCACCGGCACCAGCGTCAGCATCGAGCTCGAAGGCCGCTACCAGCGCGGCCGCGGCTCCGTCGACGAGTTCCTCGAACTCACCGCCATCGCCAACCCCCACGCCCGCATCGTCTTCGTCGCCCCGAGCCGCGTCACCGCCGACGACGACGAGCCGGGCCAGCAAGCCCTCGCCGCCGCCGCCCCCGTCGCCGCCGGCGCCACCACCAAGGCCCCCACCGACCTCGCCGCCCTCGCCGACATCAAGACCACCGAGACCAAGGGCGTCACCATCTTCCCCCGCGGCACCGCGGATCTGCCCCCCGAAACCCAGGAAATCCAGCCCCACCCCAAGGGCATCGAGCTCGGCATCCTCATCCAGATGCTCAAAGACGCCGAGCACGAGCAGAAGAACCCCACCCTCACCCAGTTCCTGCAAGACCGCTTCAGCAAGGTCAGCCCCAGCAAAGCGAGCGAACTGTGCGAGGCCGCTGGTATCGGGGTGCGCAAGCGCGTGGGGGATATTGATCACGCGCAGGCCGAGCGGCTTTTCAACGCGATGCAGCAGGCGAAACTGCCGAGCCCGCCGACGGACTGTCTTGCCCCTATCGGCGTGCGGCAACTGCTCGCGGGGATGCTGAAGGGCGTCCGCGCCGAGTTCTACACCGCCAGCAGCCGCACACCCGAGGTCTACCGCGGCCGCCCCTTCCTCATCGAGGCCGCCATCGCCTTCGGCGGCGAACTCCCCGCCGACGACTCCGCCCGCGTCATCCGCTTCGCCAACCGCGTGCCCCTCCTCTTCCAGCAGTCCGCGTGCAGCAGCTTCAAGGCCGTCGTCGAAACCGGCTGGAAAAACTACGGCCTGAGCCAGCCCCGCGGCAGCGCCCCCGTCGGCCCCCTCGTCGTCATGATCCACATGGCGAGCGTCTGGGTCCCCTTCACCAGCGAGAGCAAGGAAGCCGTCGCCGACTACGACGAGATCCGCAAGGAGATGAAACTCGCGCTCATGGAGTGCGGCCGCAAACTCGGCTCATACCTCCGCAAGCGCCAAAAGATGCGCCGCGAGGGCGAACGCCGCGACGTCTTCGAACGCTACATCGGCGAGATCGCCAAAGCCTGCGAAGCCCTCACCGGCACCGAAGCCGCGAAGGTCTACGAAGCCCTGCTGGAGCAGGCCCGCCGCAAGACCGACATCGCCGACGCCATCCTCGACGAAGACGGCAACATCGTCGGCCGCAAACGCGACAAACCCGCCGACGACGACCTGGGCGACGACGTCGTGATCCTGCCCCAGCCCGGCGGCCCCGCCCCGAGCGAGCCGCGTGCATCGTCATCCGCCGAGCCATGCACATCGACAAGCCCCGCGTCACACCCCACCCGCGCCGATGAAGACGACGACGCCGAAGCCCCCCGAGAACCCCGCACGCGCGAGCCCGCGGAACCGCAACCCGCCCCCTCCCGCTCACGCCCCGTTCCGACCGCCGACACGAAGCCAACGCGCCGCAACGGCACCGCGGCGACCGTAGAACCCAAACCCGCAGCCGCTTCGCCCCGGCTGAAGAAGAAGACCAAGAAGAAAGTCCGCAAGCAAGCCAACGCGACCGGCGCACTCTTCAGCGACGAGGGCTAACACGCCATGGCCAAAAAAACATCCAAAAAAGCCCCGACCAACGCAGCCGCCCCCGCCGCCGCTTCATCCCGCTCTACCCCCAAGTCCGCCTCCCGCACCGCCCGCGACGAGCGCACCGCCAAGTCTCTCAAGGGCCTCGGTTCCAACGTCGTCGCAGCCGCGCTCGCGGATCATGAGCCCACCCTCTCCGTCCCCACCCGCGCCGCCTCGAACACCGTCTGGGACAAAAAGGCCGGCATCCTCCGCATGGGCGACGCCGCGAGCGAGCGGCAACTCTTCAACCTTGGCATGGCCAAAAAGTTCATGCAGACCCTCCTGCACGCCAAGGGCATCGGCGACCTCATCGAACGCGACAAGACCTCCAGCCTCCGCGGCATGTTCTACCAGGGCCTCCACACCATCCAGGGCACCAAGGAAAAAACCTTCGCCGACCAGGAAGAGTCCGACGGCATCCTCGAAGACCTCGAGGTCACGCTCGGCGCCCTCCGCGAAGAGCTGCACATCTTCGCCAAAAAGCGCGGCACCATGGTCGGCAACATCACCGTCATCGACTCCGGCGACACCATCGACTGCCGACGCATGGGCTCCGGCGGCTACGCCATCCCCAGCATCTGCGAGCCCGACATCATCCAGTTCCAAAAGGTCGACGCCGACTTCGTCCTCCACGTCGAAAAAGACACCGTCTGGCAACGCTTCAACGAAGACCGCTTCTGGGAAACCCACAACTGCATCCTCACCGAGGGCAGCGGCCAACCCCCCCGAGGCGTCCGCCGCCTCCTGCACCGCCTGAACAAAGAGCACCGCCTCCCCATCATCTGCCTGCTCGACTGCGACCCCTGGGGGCACTACATCTACAGCGTCATCAAGCAGGGCTCCATCAGCCTCGCGTTCGAAAGCGAACGCCTCGCCATCCCCGACGCCAAGTTCCTCGGCATCCGCGCCAAGGACTACGAGCAATGCGACCTGAGCGACGATGTGCAGATCACATTGAACGACCGCGATATCGCCCGCGCCAAGCAGATCGCCGAGTACCCGTGGTTCAGAGACCGCAAGGGCTGGCAGAAGGAAATCCAAAAAATGCTCGACAACGGCTTCAAAATGGAAGTCGAGTCGCTCATCACCAAGGACATCAGCTACGTGACCGAGACCTACGTCCCCGAACGCCTCGCCGCCGAGGACTGGCTCGAGTAACCAACCCGCTCCCCGAAGCCCGCTGCGCCAACCTTCCTCTGCGGCGGCCCACCTGCCGCCCCTCAACACGCCTTCATCCCTCCTTCTTCTCTTCTTCACGCATCCCCAACATCCCGCGCGGTATCGTCCCCGCCATGCACGCGCTCACCATCGCCGCCCTCCTCCTCGCCAACGTCGCCTCAGCCGCCCCCGACCTCCTCATCCACAACGCCACCATCATCACCATCAACAGCGCCGCCCCGCGCGCCACCGCCCTCGCCGTCGACGACGGCCGCTTCATCGCCGTCGGCTCGCTTGACGAAGTCCTCAGCACCATCCACGCCGACCCCGCCGCCGCGAGCAACCCCGCCGCCCTCGCCTCCGCCGCAACCACCATCATCGACGCCGCCGGCCGCACCATCACCCCCGGCTTTCACGACGCCCACATCCACCCCTCCCCCGCCTACGACGAGTTCGGCCCCCTCGGCACCGTCCAGTGCGGCCCAGACACCTGCCCCACCATCGACGCCCTCGTCGAACGCCTCGCAAAGAAGGCCGCCGCCACGCCCGCAGGCGTCTGGATCCGCGGCCGCGGCTTCCAGGAAACCAAACTCGGCCGCCACCCCACCCGCGACGACCTCGACCGCGCCAGCACCACGCACCCCATCATCATCCGCCACTCCAGCGGCCACCTCTCCTGCGCCAACTCCCTCGCCCTCCAACTCGCCGGCATCACCAACGACACCAAAGACCCCCCCGGCGGCGCCCTCGACCGCGACCCAACAGGCCGCCCAACCGGCCTGCTCCGCGAGTCCGCCGCCGGCCTCGTCACCCGCGTCAGCGCCTCCGCCGCCAAGGCCAGCGAAGACGAAGAAACCGAGGCTCTCCTCCGCTGCTTTGACGCCTACCTCGCCCAAGGCCTCACCAGCATCACCGTCGCCGGCACCGGCCAAGGCTCCCTCGCCGACTACCGCCGCACCCACGCCGCGCGCCCCACCGTCCGCATCACCGTCATGCTTCAGGCCGACGACGTCGACGACCTCGCCCACATGGTCCAGTCCTCAGGCCGCGGCGACGACTGGATCCGCATCGGCTCCGTCAAACTTTTCCACGGCAACTCCCTCTCCGGCCAAACCTGCTGGCTCTCCGAGCCCTACGTCGGCCGCCCCGACTACTTCGGCATCCCCCCAAAGCGCTCGCAAGCCGACCTGAACGCCCTCATCGCCCGCGTCCACAACGCCGGCCTGCAAGCCTGCACCCACGCCAACGGCGACCGCGAAATCGCCATGCTCCTCGACGCCGTCGAGCAGGCCAACCTCAGCAACCCACGCCCCGACCACCGCCACCGCATCGAGCACGGCAGCGTCATGACCCAAGCCCTGCTCGAACGCACCAAGGCCCTCGGCCTCGTCCTCGCCCCGCACAGCTACATCGACGAGCACGGCGACAAAATGGAGCCCTACGGCGAGCACCGCTGGCCCATGATGCACCCCGCCCGCTCCGCCCTCGATCTGGGCATCCCGATCGCCGGAAACTCCGACAGCCCCGTCTCCGCCGCCAAGCCCCTCGTCCGCATTCAGGACATGGTGCTTCGAACGAGCGCCGAGGGCAAGGTCTACGGCCCTGAGCAACGCATCAGCGCCGAAGAAGCCATCGCCGCCTGGACCCTTGGCAGCGCCTTCGCAAGCTTCGAGGAGCACATGAAAGGCAGCATCGAACCCGGCAAACTCGCCGACTTCGTCATCCTCCAGGCCGACCCGACCGCCGCGGCCCCGTCCACCATCAAGGACATCCAGATCACCGACACCTACGTCGCCGGCCGCCGAGTCTGGCCCGCCACGCGCTGACGCCCGCTCGCGTCCGCCACCTCAGCCACGCACCCGCACGCCCCCTTGCCGCGGACCCAGCCCAGATCGCGACGCCGAACCCGCCGCGCACGCCAACGTCGTCGATGTCACGCGAAGGGCACTCGCACACGCGCCGGCTGGCCACATGCGCCCGCGCCGCGCAAGCCCCACCGCCTCGGCCCCCCCCGTCCGCGCCACGCCGTGCGCGCAAGAAAAAGGCCGCGTCCACCGAAGTGGACGCGGCCGTGATGTGCATCGGAAGCAGATTCGATGCTCAGCCCGAGGTCGTCACGCGAGCGTGCTCGCCCGGGGCCTTGCGACCTTCACCGCCGCAGACTCAAGGGCAGCCAGCGTCGAGGGCGGCCAGGAAGTCGAACAGGTCGAAGATGTCACCACCGGTCGTGTCGTTGTTGAAGTCCAGGCCGGCTTCGAGGGCGGCCAGGAAGTCGAACAGGTCGAAGATGTCACCCGGGACCGTGTCACCGTTGAAGTCGGCCGGGCAGGGCACGACGTCGGTGAAGCACCGCATCGCGAAGTACACGCCGGCGAAGGGGTTCCAGTCAACGCCGGTCGGCTCGATCAAGCCCGTCAGGGGGTCGGCCGCGCACAGGGCCGGGCCGCTCTGCTGAGCCTGGCCGGCCGGACGCTGCACGTAGCCACCGAAGAACAGACCGCCGAGGTTCTCGCCCAGGGTCACGTCGGCCACCGTGTCGCCGTCGAAGTCGAGCGGCTGACGGTTGTCGGCGGTGGACGGGAACTCGAGCTGGAACGACTCGATGCGGTCACGGATACCCGAGGCCGCCGCGATCGTCGGGCCGACGGGGAAGCCCGCGGTCACCGCAACGTCTTCCCAGTCCACGTCGCCGAAGAAGCGGCCCGCGAGGCCACCGTTCGACGTCACCGACTCGAACGCCTCAGCGCCGAGGCGGAAAGCGTTCCACTCGCTCTGGCGGGGACCGGCGATGATGAAGCCCTGGCTCTGCACCGCGGCGGTGCCGACGCCCGTGCCGCCGTCGAACAGCGTCACGCCGGGCTGGTCGTACCACATCTCGACCGCGAAGTCGAACTGCGAGCCCATGCCCGTCGCGATGTAGTCGAACGGCGGAGCGAAGGTCGGGCCGCCGGCCAGAGCCTCGTCCACCTCGAACACGTTGCGGTCCAGATCGTCGACGAAGCCGTCGCCGTTGGCGTCGCCGCCGGGCAGGTCATTCGCGTCGAGGATCGTGTCGCCGTTGATGTCGGGGTTCCAGTCGCCGTCGACGCGGACGTCGAGGCCGGTCGCCGTGCTGCCGGGCTCGAGCACGCCGTTGCGGTTGCCGAACTCCCAGAGGTTGCCGGCGGGCAGGTCAACGACGATGGGGGTGAACACGGTGCCCGTGTTCGGGTTCGCGATCGGGTCCACGTCGAAGCCGCGGCTCGGCAGACCGGTGATCGTGAAGAGGAACATCGGGACGGCCGTGCTGTTCGCGAAGCCGATGTAGTTCGCCCAGAACAGCATGTTCAGGTTGTTGCCAACGACCTCGGGGTCGAAGTCCGTGCCCTCGAACGAGTCAGGGGCAACCTGCGTGAACATGCCGAACTCGAACTGGTTGACCTGGCTCTCGAACGCGATGTCGCCGTACACCACGGCCGACAGCGTCCGGAAGCCGGTGCCCGCGGGCTCCTGCGCGTCGTACCAGAAGCTCACGACGAGCGGGTAATCGAAGAAGTCCAGCGCGCCCTGGTCGCACCAGTCGACGCGGCTGTTCGAGAAGACCTCGGCGCCGCCGTCACGGAACTCGAACTCGTCGCGGAAGAACACGCGCTCGCCCGTCTCGACGTTGATGTACATCGCCTGGGCGTCGGCGCCGTTGACGATCATCGGGGCCTTGCGGAACGTGTTCGACGCGGACTCGGTGATCAGACGATCAGCGCTGGCCGAACAAGCCGCCCCGGCGAGAGCCGCGAGCATGAGACCACGGTTCAACATGTGGCATCTCCTCTGCACGAAGAAAGTTTCCAACACACACACTCACACACACACCACAGTCGCCACCGGAAACAGCCCGGGGGCGACATCACACGGACATCTCAACGCGTCTGGCCGAGTCACGTTGCTCAACGAAGCACAGTTCTCCGGCGATTCCTCGCGTTCAAGCGGCCGGCACACACGCCGCGCCGCCTCTCGTCAACCCGCCACGCGGAACGCACCGACCCCAAGGTTGGCCCAGCGAACGCGGCCAATGACCCGTGGGGGCAACGCCCTCCGCCAGCGACCTATGCAACCTACCGGATTGCCGCACGGCCGCAAGGCCCGCCGCACGCTTTTTTGTCGAATTTTGAACAAAGCCTTGACACACCGAGCGCAGACTACCCCCGCCCCCGAGGCCGCCCGGTTTCACAACTACCGCTTCGCCGCTGCACCACCCCGCGGTTCCAAAAAATCCGCCCGCGGCCGCCGCGACCCGACCCCGCGAGCCCCTCACACCGCCCCCAACGCCACCCCAGACAAACCCCGGCGCCGAGCCCGCATCGACTCCACAAACCGCCCAAACAAGTCCGCCGCGTCGTGCGGCCCGGGCGACGCCTCCGGGTGGTACTGCACACAGAACACCGGCCGGTCCACCAGCTCAAACCCCGCCACCGTTCCGTCGTTCAGGTGAACCTGGCTCACCCTCCCCCCCGCCGCCTCCAGCGACGCCGCGTCGATCGCAAACCCGTGGTTCTGGCTCGTGATCCGCACCCGCCCCGTCGCGACGTCCTTCACCGGCTGATTCGCCCCGCGGTGACCGAACGGCATCTTGTACGAACCCGCCCCCAACGCCAGCGCCAGCAACTGGTGCCCAAGACAAATCCCGAAAATAGGGGGCACCTTCCCCGCCGGCCGGTGCAGCAACATCGACAACGACCGGATGGTCGCCGCCACCGCCGCCGGATCGCCCGGCCCGTTGGAAATGAACAGCCCGTCCGCCTCGCCGCGGTCCAGCGCCGCAGCCAGGGTTTCCCCGGGCGTGTCATGCGGCACCACCACCACCTCGCAGCCAAGGTCGGCCAGGTGCCGCAGGATGTTCCGCTTCACGCCGCAATCGAGCGCCAGCACGCGTAGCGGCGCTTCGCCCCGCGCCCCACCGTCGCCGCCCGGGCTCCACTCGCCCAGCGTCTCCTGCCACCCCTGCCGCGACGAGCACCCCACCAGCGGCACCAGGTTCGCCCCCGCCATCGACGGCGCCGACCGCGCCATCTCCACCAGCTCCGCGTCGCTCAGGCCCGCGCGATCGGTAATCACCCCGGGCGTCACGCCACCCGTCCGCAGCCGCCGCGTCAGCGCCCGCGTGTCCACCCCGCACAGCCCGAGCACCCCCGCCTCCGCGAGGTACGCCGCCAGGCCCTGCGTCGCGCGAAAGTTCGAGTGCCGCCTCGTCAGCTCACGGACGACAAAGCCCGCGACCTGCACCTTCGCCGACTCCACGTCCGCCTCGTTCACCCCGGTGTTGCCGATCAGCGGCGCCGTCTGCACCAGGATCTGCCCCGTGTAGCTCGGGTCCGTCAGCGACTCCTGATACCCCGTCATCGCCGTGTTGAACACAACCTCCGCCGCCACGACCAGGTCGCGCCCCACCGCGCCAAACGGCACGCCGCGGAACACCCCCCCGTCCGCCAACGCCAGCCGCCCGACGCGCGCGGCGTCGCCCCCAAACCCAGCGGCCGAACGATCCCGATGCCCGCGACTTGTCGTGTTGATCACGACGTAGTCTAGGAGCGTGACCAAACGCCGCGAGGCCGCATCACTCTTTGAAAGCACGCCCGCCGGCGCCCCCAGGCGACGCCCGCTCGACCCGTCGACCCCGGACGCCCACCCCCACGCAGCCCACCCCCGCACCGGCCACCCCGACGCGGCCCCCCCGTCGCCCCCGACCGGCGCCGAGACCTACGCCCGCGTCGCCGTCGAACGCTCCATCGACTCCCGCGGCCCAGACACCGACGACGGCCTCACCTACTCCGGCCGCGGCCTCGCCCGCGGAGACCACGTCGAAGTCCCCCTGGGCCGCGGCGACACCGCCGCCCGCGGCGTCGTGCTCCAGACCGGCGGCCCCGAAC
>CAZCBN010000007.1:38348-48747 GCA_964496975.1 uncultured Phycisphaeraceae bacterium | reverse complement strand
ACGCGAGACGGTCCACCCGCCGGCCGCGGAGCAGCAGCCGGCGCCGCGCCAGGCCGCGGGATCGTCGTCGCCGGGGCGGCCGAAACGGACGGGGCCGCCGGGGCCGCCGGGCCCGCCGGTGCCGCCGCCCGCGGCGTCGTCGGTGCATCGATCGCGGGTTCAGACATCGAGGACGCCTGCGGCCCGATCACCGTCGGCGGCGAGCCCGCCGCCCCGCCCTGTGTCGCAGCCTGTGCCCCGCGCGGCGCCTCGCGTCCCGGCTCCGCCCCCGCATCAACCCGGGGCCCCTGCTCCAGCGTGCGCTCGATCACCGGCCTCATCCACGGGAAGACCGCGTCGTCGCCGACGATCTCCGCCGAGGCGGGGCGCAGCACCTCCAGCGCCCGCGCCACCGTCTCGATCAGCCGGATGCGGATGTGCACGTGCGGGTAGAGCCTGAAGAGCCACGCCCACAGGCTCTGCGGCGCCGGGCCGCACGACTCGAAGACGCTCAGCCCCGTCCGCACCCGCACCGCCGGCAGGTCGCGCTGCCACGCGAACGCCGCGGCGTACACCGCGTCGATGTCCGCCGGCGTCAGCACGTCCATCGGGAAGAGCACCCGCCGCCCGGCGATCTCGCCCGGCACGTCGTGGTCGTACCCGGGGCAGAAGAGCACGGGCTCCTCGCCCCGCCGCGCCGCGTCGGCGGCCCGCGCCGCCGCGTCGCCCGCCGACAGCACGATCAGCAGCCGCCGAGCCCCACGCGCAGCCGCCGCCGGCCCCGCGACCGCCGAGGCGACCCGTTCGACGTCGCGCCCATGGACCGGTCCGCGCTCGCTCACCAGATGCTCATGCCTCCGTCGACCATCAGGTTGTGCCCGGTGATGTAGGACGCCGCGGGAGAGGCGAGAAACAGCGCCGCGTTCGCCACCTCCTGCGAGTCGGCCATCCGGCCCAGCGGCACCTTTCGCTCGTACTTCCCGCGGAACACGTCGTTCTGCCCGCTGAACACGCCCCCGGGGCTGATGCAGTTCACCCGGATGCCCCGCGGCCCCCAGCACGCCGCGAGGTACCGCGTCAACCCGACCACCCCCGCCTTCGACGCCGAGTACACCGGGGGCGTGTTGATGGGCCCGCCCAGGTAGTGCGACCCCTCATAGATCGAGGGGTCGGGCGCCACCGTGCCGTACACCGACGACACCTGCACGATGCTCCCGCCCCGCCCGCGCTCCAGCATGTCGCGCCCCGCCGCCTGCGCCACGAGGAACAGCCCGTCCATGTTGACGGCCATCACCTCGCGCCACGTCTCGGGCGAGAAGGTCTCCGCCGGCTCAAAGAACGCCCGCAGGTTCGACGACTTGCTCGCCGCGTTGTTCAGCAGCACGTCCACCCCGCCGAGCCGCTCCCGCACCGCGGCGAACGCGTCGGTCACGCTCTCGGGGCTCGCCACGTTGCAGGGCACCCCGAGCACCGCCGCGCCGGTCTCGCGCGACACGGCCTCCGCCGCCGCCGCGGGCCCCGCCGCGGCAAGGTCCAGC
This sequence comes from uncultured Phycisphaeraceae bacterium, assembly GCA_964496975.1. Lineage (GTDB taxonomy): Bacteria > Planctomycetota > Phycisphaerae > Phycisphaerales > UBA1924 > CAZCBN01. The sequence continues at coordinate 47,230 of CAZCBN010000007.1, read as the reverse complement.
ATCGCCACGCGCCCGCCCGCGCGGGCGAATGTGGCCGCAAAGACCCGGCCCAGAATGCCGCAGGCCCCGGTGATCACCACCGCCCGGCTCGAAAGGCCGAACGCGTCGAGCGGGGAGCCATGAAACTCGGCTGGGGCGGGGGGCCGGGAGGGGTCTGGGGCCGGGGCTGGGGCGGGCGACTCGGGCATGGCGCGGCTCGTTCCGGTTCGACCGCGGGGCGGCCGACTCCCCCACGGGTCTCGTCCGAGGGCACCGCGCCGCGGGCGACACGCGCCGCGGCCTCGCTGGGCCCAGACCGGGAGGGGCCGATGGTACCCGCCGCCGCCCGCCCCGCGCGGCCCGCAACCACCGCGGCACTACCATGCCCCGTGTCCGCGACGAGCACCCGCGACCCGTTCCACGCCGAGCCCCCCGCCGCAGACACGCGCCCGCTGCACGCCGACCCCTCGGGCCGCCCGGGTGCCCCCGCCCGGCCCGAGCGCGTCCCCGGCGCGACGATGGCGCACCTGGGCGAGCTCTCGTGGTGGGTGCTTTCAAGCGCCCTGCGGTCGTCGTGGGGGCACGCCGCGGGGTCGATGGCGCTCTCGCTACTGATGACGGCGCTGCAGGCCGGCTCGTTCGTGCTCGTCGCGAAGTTTGCCGAGGCCGCCTCGGTCGAGCAGGCCGTCACCCTGCCGCTGGGCCTGACGATCCGGCCGACGGCGGCGGGCCTGCTCGAGGTGGTCGCGGCGCTGCTCGCGGGCCTGGGCGTCGCCGCGGCGTGCCAGTACTTCGCGCGGGCCGTCGCCGTCCGCGCGGCCCTGCGCACCGAGCGGCGGGCGACGGCCGAGGCCCTCCGCCGCATCGCCGACGCGAGGTTCACCGCGTCCGGCCTGCCCGACGGCCTCGACGACGACAAGACGCTGATCGCCCTCGTCACCCGCGGCCCCCGATACATCGGCCGCGCGCTCATCGAGATGCTCGAGGCCCTGCCCGCCCTCGCCGCGGGCCTCGCCGCCACGGCCTATCTGGGCTTCACCGACCCGATCTTCACGCTGGGCGTCGTCGTCCTCGCCGCGTTCACGCTCCCGGCCCACCTGGTGGTCATCCGCAAGGGCATGCAGTCGGGCCGCGACCTCGTGGAGCACGCGCGGGCCGACGCGGTGGAGAAGGTCGGCGTTCTGAACGCCCTGCGCCGCCGCCCGGTCGTCGCGCCCGACGAGTCCGACTGGCTCGACGACGCCATCGCCGGCGAGACCGCGCAGCGCCACATGCGGGCCTACTCGCTCCGCCTCCGCGTGAGCCACCTGAGCCTCGCCGTCAGCAACGTCGCCGCGGCCCTGGTCGTCGCGGGCCTTGTCTTTTACTTCGGGCGATCCCTGCTTGAGCCCGGCTCCACAAGCCACGCCGGCATCTCGGGCCTGCTCGTCTACCTCATCGCCCTGAAGATGATGATGGGGGGCCTCGGCAGCGTCGTGAAGGCCTTCACCTCCATCAACATCTTCTACGTCTTCTTTGACCGGAACCTCGCGCTGCTCAACCTCCCCGCCCTTCCCGACCGCGCGGCCCCAGACCCCGCCCCGCCGCATCCCGCCCCGCCCGCGGCCCACCCCGAGCGCGCGCCCACCGATGGTCGGCACGCGCCGAGCCCCATCTGGCCCGGCCCGGGCGAGGTGCTCGTCGTCGTCGCCCGCCCCGCGGTCACGCTGCTCAACGTCGCCGGCCTCTGGCGGGCCCTGCTCCGCTGCTCCGACGAGCACGCCGCAGGGCTTGTCGCGGCGACCGGGTTTGTCTCCGGCGCCTTCGCCGACGTCGCCGACGAGCCGGCCCGCTGCTTTGCCCTGCCCGCCGGCTTTTCCACCGACGCGTTTGTGCGCCGCTGGCCGGTCTTTGCCCGCCGCGTGAAGCCGCTGCGCGACATCGAGCTGGGACGCCGCCCGGGCCCGCCGACCAACCCCGCCGGCCCCGCCGCGCGGTTCGTGCTTTCTCTTGCCGCCGTCTTGGCCCGGCCTGAGTGCCGCCTCGTGCTGGTCGACGGCCCCCTCCTCGCGGGCCTGAAGCCCGCCGAGGTGCAGGCGTTGTGGGACGCGCTCGCCGATCGCACGGTGGTGCTGGTCTTTGCGTCTCCCTTAAAAAGGTGGTCCTTCGCCCGCCACGGCCCGGTGGTCGGCTACGTTCGGGGGCAGGTCGTCTTCGCCGGCCGCACCGAGCGTGTGGCGGCCGAACTGCCCGCGTTGGCCTCGGCTTTGCGGAGCGGCACCGGGCGACGCGACGCCGCCGCGGCCGCGCTCGACGCGGTGGACGATCTCTGACCCCGGCCCACCCGTGTCGCGGCTTCGCCCCGAAGGTCGGACGCCTCGCCGCGACAGTTTGCCCCACAGATTGCGTGCCCCGCGGCGGCCTCACCGGATGGTGTATACTCCGCCCTTCATCGACGGGGACCGCCCGGCTGCGTGCCGCCGGAGCCGCGGAGCGACACACGCGATGCAACGCCACGCGACGCCCACCCACGCGATCCAACAACCCTCACGCGATGCGTCCCCATCGGCGGCCGGCTCCTCCGCCGGCCCTGCGGGCGGGACGACGGAGCCATCCCTCGCGCTCGTGCCGACCGCGGCCGCCGAGCGCGTGCGGCGCTTGGCCGTCGCGTGCGGCGATTCGGTGCGCGAGGCCGTGCTCCGCATTGAGCGGGGCCACCAGGGCATCGCGCTCGTGCTGGATGAGGGCGGCTCGCTGCTAGGCACCATCACCGACGGCGACGTCCGCCGCGCCATGCTCGCCGGCATCTCGCTCGACGAGCCGGTGAGCCGCGTGCTCGCCCGCCGTGCCGAGGGGCACTACCCGGCCCCCGTCACCGCCCCGATCGACGCCCCGCGCGACCAGCTTCTCGCCACCATGAAGGACCGCGTCATCCGCCAGCTCCCGCTGGTCGACGCGTCGGGCCGGGTCTGCGACCTGGTCACTCTCGATGAGCTTGTCCCCGCGCCCGCCCCGCGCAAGCCCGAGGCGGTCATCATGGCCGGCGGCCGCGGCGTGCGGCTCCGCCCCCTCACCATCGACACGCCCAAGCCCATGCTCCCCGTCGGCGGCCGCCCGCTGCTCGAGCGCATCATCGGCCAGTTCCGCGAGGCCGGCATCGCCGACATCAAGATCTCCACCAACTACCGCGCCGAGCAGATCGAGGGCCACTTCGGCGACGGCAGCGGCCACGACGTCCGCATCCGCTACCTCTGCGAGGACCAGCCCCTGGGCACCGCCGGCAGCCTCACCCTGATGGACGAGCCCAGCGAGCCCTTCTTCGTGATGAACGGCGACATCCTCACCACCATCGACTTCGACGCCATGCAGCGCTTCCACGCCGAGCACGACGCCGCCATGACCGTCGCCGTGCGCGAGCACGTCATCGAGGTCCCCTACGGCGTGCTGGAGTGCGAGGGCGTCGACATCCGCTCCATCCGCGAGAAGCCCACGCACCGCTCGTTCGTGAACGCCGGCATCTACCTCGTCTCCCCCGCCCTGTGGCGGCAGATCCCGCGGGGCCGGCCCTCCAACATGACCGACCTCATCGAGCGGGCCCGCGAGAACGGGCACCGCGTCTGCGCCTTCCCCATCCGCGAGTACTGGCTCGACATCGGCATGATGGCCGACTACGAGCGGGCCCAGGCCGACGTTCTGCAGTTTGACCGCCTCGCCGACCAGGCCGCGGGTGAGGCCGCCGATCGGGCCGCCGATCGGGCGGCAGATCGTGCTGGGGATCGGGCGGCCGTGCGGGCCGCGGGCCGGGGCAACGTGGTGGTGCCCGCCGCCGCCAAGGGGGCCCGGGCATGAGCAGCGGCGGCTCCTCCCTCCGGGGCAAACGCGTGGTTGTCACCGGGGCCGGCGGCTTCATCGCGAGCCACCTCGCCGAGCGGCTCGTCCGCGACGGCGCCGACGTGACCGCCCTCGTCCACTACAACGCCCTCGGCTCCCGCGGCTGGCTCGACGCCTCCGAACTCGCCCGCGAGATGCGCGTCGTCGCCGGCGACATCACCGACCGCGACTGCGTCCGCGCCATCATGGAGGGCGCCGACGTCGTCTTCCACCTGGCCGCGCTCATCGGCATCCCGTACTCCTACGTCGCCCCCGCGCTCTATCTGCGCGTGAACGCCGAGGGCACGCTGAACGTCCTCCAGGCCGCGCGCGAGCTCGGCACCTCCCGCGTCCTGCACACCTCCACGAGCGAGGTCTACGGCACCGCCCGCACCGCGCCCATCAGCGAGAGCCACCCCTTGCAGGGCCAGTCGCCCTACTCGGCGAGCAAGATCGCCGCCGACAAGCTCGCCGAGGCGTACCACCTTTCGTTCAGCACGCCCGTCGTCACGGTGCGGCCCTTCAACACCTTCGGGCCGCGGCAGAGCCAGCGGGCCGTCATCCCGACGATCATCACGCAGTGCCTGTCCCGCCGCCCCGTGCGGCTCGGCAGCCTGACGCCGACGCGCGATCTCAACTTCGTCGAGAACACCGTGGACGGCTACCTCGCCGCCGCCGTCGCCCCGGGCGTGGAGGGCGAGACGTTCAACCTCGGCACGGGCCGCGAGATCTCGGTGGGCGACCTCGCCACGCTCATCGGCGAGCTGGCCGGCTCGCCCGCGCAGGTGGAGTGCGACGAGGCCCGCGTCCGCCCCGCCGGCAGCGAGGTGGAGCGGCTGATCGCCGACGCGACGCGGGCCCGCGCCCGCCTGCACTGGTCGCCCCGCGTCACGCTCGAAGAGGGCTTGTCGCGCACCATCGCGTGGTTCGCCGAGGCGGGCAACCTGTCGCGCTACCGCGTGGGCGAGTACACGGTGTGAGCGAGGCACCAGCCGTGATCCCCCTGGCCATTCCCAACATCTCGGGCAACGAGGGGCGCTACCTCGCCGAGTGCGTCGAGACCAAGTTCGTCTCCTCCGTCGGCCCGTTTGTGACGCGCTTTGAGCGCATGGCGGCGGACATGGCCGGCGTGCCGACCGCCGCGGCCGTGGCCTCGGGCACGGCGGCGCTGCACCTGGCGCTGCGCGTGCTGGGCGTCGGGCGCGACGACCTGGTGCTGCTGCCCGCGTTCACGTTCATCGCCTCGGCGAACGCCGTTTCGCACGCGGGGGCGCAGCCCTGGCTCATGGACATCGACCCCGCGACCTGGGTGCTCGACGCGCGGCAGGCGGCGCAGGAGCTGCGCGGCGCGTGCCGGCGCGAGGCCGACGGGCGCGTCGTGCACCAGCCGACGGGGCGACGCGTCGGGGCGATCATGCCGGTGCAGACCTTCGGCATCACCGCGGGGCTGCCCGAGCTGCGCGCGCTGGCCGACGAGTGGGGCCTGCCGCTGCTGGCCGACGCGGCGGCGGCGCACGGGTCCCGCTTGCAGGGCCGCGCCATCGCGGATTGGGCGCACCTGGCGTGCTACTCGTTCAACGGCAACAAAGTGGTGACGGCCGGCGGCGGCGGCGTGATCGCCGGCGCCGACGAGGCCCTCGTCCGCCGGGCCCGGCACCTGAGCACGCAGGCCCGCACCGGCGTCGACTACGACCACGACGAGGTGGGCTTCAACTACCGGCTGACGAACGTGCAGGCCGCGGTGGGGTGCGCGCAGCTCGAGCGCCTCGGCGAGTTTTTGGCCGCCAAGGCCCGCATCCGCGCGGCGTACGACGCGGCCTTCGCGGGCGATCCGCGGCTCGAGCCGTTCCCGTCGCCCGCGGGGTGCGAGCACGCGTGCTGGTTCAGCGGGTTTGCGCTCAGGCCGGGCGGGCCCAGCGTGGCGGATGTGCGCGCGCGGCTCGCGGACCGGGGCGTGGAAGCGCGGCCCTTTTGGAAGCCCGTGCACCTGCAAAGGCCCTACGCCGCGGCGCCGCGGGCGGCGAGCCTGGCGGTGGTGGAGGGGCTGTGGGGCCGATTGCTGACGCTGCCGTGCTCCACGGGCCTGACGGCGGGCGAGCAGGGCCGGGTGATCGAGGCGCTGCGGTGGGCGCTCGGGTAAGCGCTCGGGCCGTGCGCACGCGGCTCAGCGGCGCACGGTGGCAGTGAACCGGCGAAACACACGCTCCACGGCCCGCTCGCGGGCGAGGTGCCGCAGCATCGCGGTGAAGCGGTCGGCGTAGGTGTTTGGAAAGACCGGGAAGCACATGGGGTCGTTCGTGCGCGGGTCGGCGCTTCCCTTGGCGGGCGCGGGGGCGCCGGCCGCGGCGCGCGCGCCGGTGGCCCACGCGGCGAGGTGGGCGAGGGCCTCGTCGCGCGTGCGGGCGACGGCGGCGACGCGGTGCAGGCGGTAGGGGATGCGGTCGAGCGAGCCCTCGGTGTCAACGGCGAGCACGGGCTTGCCGAGCGCGGCGGCGTCGAGCAGCACGGTGGAGTTGACGCCGACGACCAGGTCAGCCGCGGCGAGCGCGCGCGCCGGCGGCGTGTCAGCCGCGGCGGCGAGCCGGGCGCGGCCGGCGAGGGCGGCGGTCTGGAGGCAGGGGGGCAGGTCGGCGGCGGGCTCGCGCGGGTGACGCTTGACCAGCAGCAGGGGCTTCGTGTGCGCGGCGAGGTGCTGGGCGAGCAGGCCGAGCAGCTCGTCGATGACGCGGCCCGCGACGAAGACGTCGTTGTCGGGCTGGGTGAAGGCGACGATGAGGGGGCGGCCTGCCTTCCAGCGGGCGAGCTCGTCGGTTTCGGGGAGCGACCGGGCCTGCGCGCGCAGGTCGTCCCACGCGGGGTTGCCCAGCACGCGGACGCGGCGCGGGGAGTGGAAGCCGTCGGCGAGGATGGTCTGTGCGGAGTCGCGGTTCCAGGCCACGAAGCGGTCGAAGGGCATGAGGTCGAGCACGTTGGCGCGGGGGATGATGCCGTGCTGGAGGTTGGCGATGGGGGCGGCGTGGTCGCGGGCGACGTGGGGGAGGGCGGCGCCAAGGGGAGACTTTTCAAAGGCGCCGAAGACGACGGCGGGGCGGGCGTGGAGCATGAAGCCCTGCAGTTGCAGGATGGTGGTGAGCGTGCCCAGCAGGTCGGGCACGAGGGAGGCGACGAGCGGGTCGGTGGTGGCGAGGGGGGCGAGCGGGGCGAGGGCGGACTCGGCGGCGTGGCCGCAGGCGGCGGCCAGGGCGTGGGGCATGCCGGAGGCGGCCCACTCGGCGAGGGGGGCGATGCGGGCCTCGCGACCCTTGGCGGCGGCGTGGCAGTCGTCGGCGAGGTGGTCGGCGCCGGCCTTGAGGACCACGGCGATGCGCGCGCCCGGGGGCGATGCCTGCGCGGCGACGCGGAGCGTCTGGAGATCGGCGGCGGAGCCGACGAAGGCGGCGAAGGCGGCGGGGGGGTGAGGCAGCGCGGGGGTGTTCTTTGGCAGGGCGAGGCGGGCGAAGCGCTTGGCGAGGCGGGCGGAATCTTCGGGCGTGGTGGTGCTGGCGGCGTGGAGGGGCCGCGGGGCGAGGGGTGGGGCGTTGACGCGGGCGAGGAGGTCGTGCGCGGTGTCGGGGCTGAAGGGGGCGTCGAGCAGGGTGACGGGGCCCGGATATGGGGCCAGCCGGCGGGCGGCGGCGATCAGGGTGGGCAGGTGGCGGTAGGCGATGCGGTACGTGAGCCGAGCGGTGAGGGTGGGGGCGAGGGCGGGGCCGACGTGGAGGAAGAGGGTGGGCAGGGCGGCGCGGAGGTGGGCGACGGCGCGGTCGGCGGCGGGGCGCGCGTGGGTGAGGAGATCGGCGGGCGGGTTTGTGTGGGTGGCGAGGGCCTCGCCGAAGGGGAGGGCGGACGGGGCGGCGTGGGGTTGGGGGTCGGGGTCGGGGGTGGAGAGGAGGGGGGCGAGGAGGAGAAGGGGCGGTGTGGCGGCGTGGGAGCCAGCGTTGTCGGCGAGGGCGGCGAGGGAGGCGGCGTGGTGCAGGACGACGGGGTGGGCGGGGTCGAGCCGGGCGGGGGCGAAGGCGACGAGGGCCTGTGGAGCGGTCGCGGGGTTGGGCGTGGTCATGGGAAGGGGTGCGGTTGGCCGGCCCGGGGGCGCGGCGGGTTTTTGGGCCGGGCTTTGGGGAGGCGTTGAGATTATCATGGCCCCGTGGACGCGAACGCGACGGGCGAGTTGCCGGAGTCTTTGCGGGGCGTGCGTGTGCTGCTCGGGCTGTCGGGCTCGGCGGGCCAGCCCGGGACGATCGCGCGGGCGCTGCGCGGGGTTGGGGTGGAGGCGGAGAGCCTGCAGATCAACGCGTCGAAGTTCGGGTACGCGACGGACCGGGTGATGGAGCTGTCGACGGACCCGGCGCGGGACATGACGCGGCTGACGGCGGAGGTGGCGGAGACGTTCGGGCTTGTGCACCTGCACGCGCGCACGTTTTTGTACACGGACAACAAGCGGGCGACGTTTCCGCATGCGCTGGACCTGCTGCTGCTGCGGGCGGCGGGGGTGCGGATCGTGTTTCATTACCGGGGGTCGGAGATCCGGTTGCACAGCCGGTTCCGGGAGGTTTCGCCGTTTCACTATGTGGACGAGGACCCCGAGGGGCTGGTGAGCTCGTTCCCCGAGTCGAGCATGCTGGCGGTGCGGGACTTCACGCTGGGCGTGGCGGACCGGGTGCTGGTGCCGGACCCGGAGCTGGCGACGTACGTGCCCGGGGCGGGCGTGGTGCCGCGGGCGATCGAGCTGGAGAAGTGGGAGCCCTGCGTGCCGGACGCGGGGAAGGCGCGCCCGCTGGTGGTGCATGCGCCGAGCCGTCGGGTGGTGAAGGGGACGGCGTCGGTGCTGGCGGCGGTGGAGGCGCTTCGGGCGAAGGGGCTGGAGTTTGACTTCCAGCTTGTGGAGGGGATGTCGAACGAGGAGGCGGGGAAGTGCTACCGGCGGGCGGACGTGATCGTGGACCAGTTGCGGATCGGGTGGTACGGGGTGCTGGCGGTGGAGGGGATGGCGCTGGGCAAGCCGGTGGTGAGCTACA
>CAZCBN010000007.1:0-38338 GCA_964496975.1 uncultured Phycisphaeraceae bacterium | reverse complement strand
GAGCTACATCCGGCCGGATCTGGTGCATGAGCTTGGGAACGAGCCGCCGGTGGCGGTGGCGGACCCGGGGACGCTCGCGGGGGTGCTGGAGGGGCTGATTGTGGACGGGGGGCTGCGGGCGCGGCTCGGGGCGCGGGGGCGGGCGTTTTGCGAGCGGGTGCACGGGGCGGGTGCGGTGGCGCGGCAGTTGGTGCGGGAGTATGACTGCGTGATGCGTCGGCCGGCGCGGTTTGATGTGCGGGCGGCGTGCGACTATTTGTGGTACCAGCAGGAGCAGACGCGTCGGACGATGAAGGTGGCGCGTCGGTCGGCGCCGACGACGCCGCTGGGGCGGCTCTCGACGTGCCTGAAGGACCGGGGCGTGGCGTGGACGCTGCGGCGGTTGATGGACAAGGCGGGGGCGGGCGTGCGCGGGGCGGCGTCTCGTGTGCGCGGGGCGGGGGTGAACGGGAGCGTGCTTGAGGCGAAGCCGGGCGTTGGGGCGCGGGCGGGGCGCGGGGGGGATTGATGCGGGTGCTCGGTCTTGTGACGGCGCGTGGGGGCTCGAAGGGGTTTCCCGGGAAGAACATGGCGACGATCGCCGGGCGGCCCTTGGTGTGCTGGGCGCACCGGGCGCTGGAGGGGCTGCGGGCGCTGCACCCGGGGGTGGTGGTGCGGCTCTCGACGGACGACGCGGAGATCGCGGCGGCGTGGCCGGCGGCGGATCGGCCGCAGCGGCTTCGGCCGGCGCACCTGGCGGGGGACCGGTCGACGTCGCTCGAGGTGGTGGAGCACGAGCTCGCGGAGATGGCGTCGGCGGGGCTGCCGTGCGACGCGGTGCTGCTGCTGCAGCCGACGTGCCCCTTGGTGACGGTGGGCGACCTGGAGCACATGTGGCGCGCGATGCGGGATGGGGCGGAGTCGGTGATCGGTGCGGCGCAGCTTGAGCACCCGATCCAGTGGTGCTTCGGCGAGGGGGCGGGGGGGCGGATCGAGCCGGTGACGGAGTGGAGCACGGCGGCGCGGTCGCAGCACCGGACGGCGTTCCGGCCGATCGGCGTGTACCTGGTGACGACGGCGTTTTTGCGGCGGGAGCGGGCGTTTGCGGTGCCGGGGAAGTCGGCGATGGTGGTGATCCCGCAGGAGCGGGCGATCGACATCGACTATCCGATTGACCTGGACCTTGCGACGCAGCATCTGCGGCGGTGCTCGGGGGAGCGGGGGTTTTCGATCGGTCGGCACCGGGTGGGGACGGGGAGCCCGGCGTTTTTGATCGCCGAGGCGGGGGTGAACCACAACGGGGACGCGGGGCTTGCGCGGGAGCTGATCGACGCGGCGGCGGAGGCCGGGGCGTCTGCGGTGAAGTTTCAGACGTTCAAGACGAGCAAGCTTGTGACGGGCGCGGCGCGGATGGCGGCGTACCAGAAGGAGAACATGGGGCAGGAGACGTCGCAGGCGGAGATGCTGCGGCGGCTTGAGCTGCCGGTGGAGGCGCTGGAGCGGCTTCGAGCGCACGCGGCGGGGCGGGGGGTGGAGTTTTTGTCGTCGCCGTTTGATGTGGAGAGCGCGCGGCTGCTGGCGGGGCTTGGGGTGGGGGCGATCAAGCTGGGGTCGGGGGAGATCACGCACCGGGCGTTGCTTGAGGTGTCGGCGGGGATGGGGCTGCCGCTGATTCTGAGCACGGGGATGGCGACGCTGGAAGAGGTGGAGGAGGCGGCGGAGGTGGTGCGCGGGGCGGGGGACCCGCCGGTTGCGTGGCTGCACTGCGTGAGCTCGTACCCGGCGCCCGAGGGGGAGAGCAACGTGCGGGCGATGGACGCGCTGCGCGTGGCGGTGGGGGGGCCGGTGGGGATGTCGGACCACTGCGCGGGGTGGGAGGTGACGCTGGCGTCGATCGCGCTCGGGGCGAGCGTGATCGAGAAGCACCTGACGCTGTCGCGTGATCTTCCCGGGCCGGACCACAAGGCGAGCCTGGAGCCCGGGGAGTTTGCGGCGATGGTGCGGCAGGTGCGGCTGGTGGAGAGCGCGCTGGGGGATGGGCGGAAGATTCCGGCGGCGTGCGAGATGGACACGCGGCGGGTGGCGCGGCGGTCGCTCGTGGCGGCGCGGGCGATCGCGGCGGGGGAGACGCTCGGCGAGGCGGACGTGCAGGCGAAGCGGCCCGAGGGGGGTATCTCGCCGATGCGGGTGGGGCAGGTGCTGGGGCGGCGGGTGCGGCGGGCGCTGGCGGAGGACGAGATGCTGGCGTGGGGCGACCTTGAGGCGTGAGGCGGGCGTGAGTGGGGCGGAGGCGCGCGATGACGATGGGCGAGCGACCGGTTGTGCACGTGGTGCACTGCGTGGACACCGAGGGGCCGCTGCGGGAGGGGCTGGAGGCGACGTTCGACCGGATCGAGGAGGTCTTTGGGCTGCGGTTTGCGCCGTCGGCGGAGACGCTTGGCCGGCTGCAGCGGCGGGAGATTGACGTCGGGCCTCAGGGGGAAGAGCTGGCGCGGATGATCTCGCCCAAGCTGCTCGACTACAACGACACGTGGGAGAAGATCGAGGGGATGCTGTCGCGGGTGATGTCGCCGGCGTTCCGGGCGAAGATGCCGGACTCGTTCGGGCGGCCCTGGGTGTACAACTGGCACTGCGTGGACCACGTGGAGTATGTGGAGAACCCGAGGGGGCGCGACCTGGGCTACCACCGGGTGTTTGACCGGTACCGGGCGCGGCTCGCGGGGGGCGCTGGGGGCGGGGACGGGCTTCACTTTCACTATCACCCGATGCCGTTCAACCGGCATGCGCACTGCTGCGGGTCGCACTACTTCTCGAACGGGGACACGCTGTTTCAGATTCTGGCGCGGCGGGTGATTGAGCGCGGGTGGTTCCCGTGCGTGAACCGGCCGGGCTTTCATCTGGAGCGGCCGGACAGCCACTGGTTTTTGGAGCAGTTCATTCCGTTTGATTTCGCGAACCAGGCGGGGAGCTTTGACACCGACCACCAGCGCGACACGCACAACGGGCGGTTCGGCGACTGGACGCGGGCGCCGGCGACGTGGACGCCCTACCACCCGTCGCACGACGACTACCAGACGCCCGGGCTGTGCCGGCGGTGGATCTTGCGATGCATGAGCGTGGGGACGCGGTTTCGGCTGCTGAGCGAGGAGCACGTGCGGCAGGCCTTCCGCGAGGCGGAGGAGGGCCGGCCCGTGGTGCTGTCGATCACGAACCACGACTTCCGGGAGATGGGCGACGACGTGGACGGCGTGCGGACGCTGCTGCACCGCGTCGCGGCGGCGTACCCGGGCGTGGCGTTTCGGTATGGGGAGGCGCGGGAGGCGGCGCGGCTTGCGCTGGGGATTGAGGCGGGCCGGCCGCTGACGCTCGGCGTGTCGCTCGAGGGGAACTGCCTGCGGGTGCGGAGCGACCGGGCGACGTTCGGGCCGCAGCCGTTTCTTGCGGTGTCGACGCGTGGGGGGCGGTTCTTCCACGACAACATGGACTTTTTGACGCCGCGGCGGGCGTGGACGTACTCGTTCGACATGCACACGGTGCCGCTGGAGGAGGTGGACCGCGTGGGCGTCGCGGCGTGCGACGAGGCGGGGAACGTGAGCGTGGCGGTGCTGCGGCCGGCGACGGGCGAGGTGCGCACGAGCGGGTATTGAAGGGTGTGCGGGGTCTTGGGCGGCGACGTTCGGGGCGAACGCGGAGGGCGCGGAGGGGGGACTCGGGGGACGCGGAGAGGGAATGGGGGAGTTGTGAGGCGCGCGGGCGGGGGCTCGCCGCGGCTGGTGCGATGTTGTTTGATGCGGGTTGTTTTGTCTGATGCGGGTTGTTTGACGCGGTGGGGTGTTGCGGTTGCTGTCGCTTTGGGCCTCGGGTTGTGGGCTCGACGATCGCTTCGCGGGGCGTTTTTCGGCGCGGGGCGTGTTACGGCGCATCCGGCGGCGCGGTGGGGTGCGGCGCGCGGGGTGTGGGCTCGGCGATTGATTCGGTGGCGGTGGGGGTGGGGTGGGGATGGGGCGGTTGCGGCGTGGCGGGGGGGTAGCGGCCGGTGAGGAGGCTTGGGATGTCGACGGTGGTGGGGGCGTCGGCGGGGGTGGATGTGTCGGAGGGGGAGGTCAGGCTGTCGGGCCAGGCGAAGTCGATGTAGGCGCTGAGCGATGCGGTGAGGGGCGCGGGTGGGGTGAGGAGCAGGCGTGCGATGCGCTGGGCGGCGAGGCCGTCGTTGCCGTGGGCGTGGCGGCGGATGAAGGCGTCGCGGGCGAGGCGGAAGGCCTCGATGGCGCCTGGCGCGGTGAGGAGATCTTGGACGCGGCGGGGGACGTCGTCGATGGTGGCGGCGGGGGTGGCGACGCCCTCGGCGGCGAAATCGTTGTAGCCGAAGGACTCGCCGGTGAGGTTGACCTGGATGATGGGACGGTTGAGGAGCACGGCCTCGACGGTGACGGAGGACTTGTCGGTGAGGAGGAGGTCTGCGGCGCAGAGGGCGTCTGTGGCGGGATGGCTTGACCAGATGGCGGCGGTGAGGCGCTCCTGCTCGGTCTGGCGGCGGATGCGCTCGTAGCGGGGGAGGCGGCTTGGGTGGGGCTTGATGAGGACGACGACGCCGGATTGCGTGGCCCAGCGGCAGAGGGGGATGAGCCAGGTTTGTTCGAGGTGCTCGTCGAGGCCGCTGGTGAGGACGGCGGCGACCTTGGCGTTGTCGGCGATGTTGAGCTCGGCGCGGACGGCGGCGCGGCGGGCCTGGGTGTTGATGCGGTGGATGAAGTCGTAGCGCGGGGCGCCGGTGATGTGGAGCTGGCGCGCGGGGTCCAGGCCGCGGCGGGTGAGGACGGCGTGCTCGTGCTCGCCGGCGAGGGCGACGTGGGCGGTGGAGGAGAGGAGGGGGAGGCAGCGGAGGTTGTCGGCGACCATGGCGGCGAAGCCGGTGAGGGTGGGGACGGCGCGCTCGGCGGCGAGTCGGGCGATGAGCTCGTCGAAGGGGGCGCGGGTGTCGGCGAGCCAGACGCTGCGCGGGGCGACGCGGTCGAAGGCGAGGCGGGCGAGGGCGGCGAGGAGCGCGGCGCGGTCGACCACGGCGGCGAGGCGGCGCGGGGTGCGGATGGTTTCGAGGGGGGTCCAGGTGTTCAGGCCGGCGGCGTGGGTGTAAAGGGCGGCGAGGCGGGCGGTGACGGCGGCGGCGAGATCGGCGCGGGTTTGGGCGGAGGCGTCGGAGAGCTCGGCCGCGACGGAGATGACGCGGTCTGGGCCGAGGCGCTCGATGAAGGGGGCGGGGTCGGCGGGCGGGGCGATGAGGGCGGAGACGGGCGCGGCGGGATGGGCGGCGAGCAGTGAGTCTGCACGAAGGGCGTCGAGAACAGGCAGGGTGTGGACGGCGGAGAGGGCGGTTTGTGTGCCCTGGACGAAGAGCACGCCGCCGGGCTCGATGGTTGCGGCGTGGCGCGGGAGGGCGAAGCCGGGGAGGGCGCGGGCCTTGTGGGGCTTTCGGGCGGCGGTGTCGTCGGCGAGCGGGGCGGCGAGCACGGCGGGGTGGGCGAGGGCGATGGGCAGGGGGGCGTGGGCGACGTGGGCGTCGCGCTGGAGGGCCCAGCCGGTGAGGCGCCAGCGGCCCGAGGCTTCGAGCCGGCGGACGAAGGCGGCGCCCTCGGCGGTGCGCGGGTCGCCCAGCACGGCGAGGGATCGGCAGCCGCGGCGTTCGAGCTCGGCGAGGCAGAGGGCGAGGAGGATCTCGCGCTGGATGCCGGTGTGGAGGGTTGCGGCGACGGTGGGGCCGAGGGGGAGGCCGGCGACGGTGACGTCTTCGAGGGCGTGCTGCATGAGGCCGGCGTCGATGCGGGCGTGCTCGAAGGCGGTGTGTTCCTCGGGGCTGTCGATGGGGATGAGGTCGTTGATGTCCACGACGGGGCGGGCGAGGCCGGCCTCGTAGCCGGGTTTGCCGGGGAAGCCGGAGGCGAGGGCGAGGACGGCGTCGGCCTTCGCGAGGTGGCGTTGCAGGCGGGGGTGGACGTCTTCGAAGGCGGGGGGGAGGGTGAAGAGGGCGGCGGGGCGCTGGGGCATGGGGGGCTCCGCGGGGTGGGGCGGGCTGGCTCAGCGGGCTGGCTCGGCGGGTTGGCTCAGTCGGGTGGCTGCGTCAGTAGGTGAGGAAGGCGACGGTGCTGTCAACGGTGGAGGGGGATTGCTTGCGGAGCCAGTAGATGGCTTCGCTGAAGGGGGCGCGGGGGCCGCCGGTGTCTTCGGTGCAGGTGTTGGTGATGAAGTCTTTTTTGCGCTCGAAGACGATGCGCTTCTCGATGACGAAGCCCAGGGCGGCGGCGAGGCGCTCGAACGCGGCGACGTCGGTGAGGTACAGGGGGATGCGCTTGGTGCGGTAGGCCTCGACGGCGGCGGCCATTTCGGCGTCGTCGTCGCGGAAGGTGGCGCATTTGATGCTGCAGACGAGGAGGCGGCCGCCGGGGGCGAGGATGCGGGAGCACTCCAGGAGCGCGAGGCGCTGCTCGACGAGCTCGAAGACGCCCCAGTAGACGACGGCGTCGAACGACCGGTCGGCGAAGGGAGAGAGGTCGCCCGGGGCGAGGCAGCGGACGTGGTCGGCGAAGCGGGGGTGGGTGCGTTTGAGGTGGGCGACGGCGTCGGCGCAGACGTCGACGCCCTGGGGCCGGACGCCGAAGAGGTCGGCGAGCATGGCGAGGACCCGCCCGGTGCCGCAACCGACCTCGAGGACGCGCTGGCCCGGTTGGAAGCCGAATCGGTGGAGATGATGGGCGGTGATGTCGCCTCCGCCGATGCGTCCCTCGCTGGGCTGGTTGGGGTTGGTGCAGTGGTCGAGGAGGAACTGGAGGTACTCGGGCCGGTTGAAGAAGTCGCCGTTCATGGCGGCGTTCCAGCCTTCGGGCCTTGGGGCGGATCGGGCGGCGTCAGGTGGCTGCGGCATGCGGGCTCCCGGGATGGACGGAGTTTATCTGGCGGTGGAGGGGGGTGGGTGGTGGAGGGTTTTGCGTTGCGGCGAATGAGTATGCAGAAAAGGCTGTCCATACATCGGGAAAGTGCTCTACTATGCGGGGTATGAGTGAGAAGGTCGATTCTGTGCGGGGGCCCGGGGCGGTGTCGCCGGCGGATGGCGACGACGCGGCTGTGTCGTCGTGGCATGCGGAGCCGGGGAGCGCGTCGGCGGCGAAGGCACCGCCGATGGTGCGGCGGATCCAGGGGCAGCTGCGCGACCATGTCCGCGAGGGGGTGCTCTCGCCGGGGGCGAAGCTTCCGAGCATGCGCGAGCTGGCGACGCGGTTCGGGTGCAGCCTTGGGATCGTGAAGCAGGCGGTGAACACGCTGGTGGCGCAGGGGTATCTGCGGAGCTCGCCGCGCCGGGGCGTGTATGTGGCGGAGGCGCAGCCTGTGGGGCGCGAGGTGGTGCTGGTGCTGCCGCACCTTGAGATCGAGCGGCTGCACGTGTCGCTGCTGGGCGTGCGGCGGGGGCTTGGGAGCTCGGGGCATCGGATCACGATCCAGGCGGGCGCGGGGCCTTCGGACGAGCACTCGCCGATCCCGGACTATCTGAGCGGGCCGCAGGTGGCGGGCGTGCTGCTGATGCTCCCGTCGGCGGGGGAGCACGAGGGGCTTCAGGGGCTGCTGCGCCGGCGGGGTATCCCGACGGTGGTGGTGGACATCTCGCCGCGGACGATCGCGGCGGACGATCGCGGCGGACGTGGTGGCGATTGATCCGGTGGAGACGGGGCGCGCCGGGGCGGCCTATCTGCTGGAGCGCGGGCACCGATCGATCGGGCTGGTGGAGCCCGAGGGGGATGTGCGGGTGCCGGTGGAGGTTGTGGCGGGCGTGGAGGCGGCGCTCGCGGCGGCGGGGATGGACCCGCGGGCGATGCCGCGGTGCCGGGTGCCGCGGCCCGCGTCGGAGTCTGAGCCGGCGTGGAGGCCTGCACGGGCGATGGTGCGGGAGATGCTGGGGCGTCACCCGTCGCTGACGGCGCTCATCGGCGTCGGGCCTCAGATGGCCCTTGGGTCGGTGCTCGGTGCGCGGCAGGCGGGGCGGTCGGTGCCGGAGGATGTGAGCGTGCTTGGGCTGCTGGGCGACAGCTCGGGGCTTCAGACGGCCGACCCGCCGGTGACGATCTTTGACAACCCGCTGATCGACGTGTGCGAGCAGGCGGCGATCCGTCTGCTGCATCGGATCGACGGGCTGAGCGCGGGGCCCGAGAGCATCCGCAGGCCGCCGGTGCTGATCGAGCGCGAGAGCGTGTCGGACCGTCGCGGTCGCGGGGCGGCGTCGGCCTGAGGCGGCTACGGGAGCGATGGGGCCGGCGGTGATAGGCTCGGGCGTGATGCCCTTGTTTGACGCGTTGCCCTTGCCGGTGCTCGGGTCGGCCTCTCCGACGATGCTGCTGTCGCTGGCGGCGGTGGTGCTGCTCGGGGTGGGGGCGCAGTGGATCGCGTGGCGGCTCCGCGTGCCGTCGATTTTGCTGCTTCTGCTCTTCGGGTTCGCGGCGGGGCCCGGGTTGCGGCTGCTGGGTCGTCCGCCGCTGGTGGACCCGGACGGGTTGCTGGGGCCGGTGCTGCTGCCGCTTGTGGGCATCTCGGTGGGGCTGATTTTGTACGAGGGCGGGCTGACGCTGCGCCTGCGGGACATCCGCGGCGTGGGGCGGTCGGTGACGATGCTGGTGACGGTGGGGGCGCTGATCACGTGCGCGGTGGCGACGCCGGCGGCGCGGTACCTGCTGGGGCTGCCGTGGTCGGTGGCGACGCTGCTGGGGGCGGTGCTGGTGGTGACGGGGCCGACGGTGATCGGGCCGCTGCTGCAGTTCATCCGGCCGGCGGGGAAGGTGGGTCCCATCCTGCGGTGGGAGGGGATCGTGATCGACCCGATCGGGGCGCTGGCGGCGGTGTTGGTGCTGGAGGCGGTGCTGATCAACAGCCCGGGCCGGGCGTTCGGCGAGCTGTCGCTGGCGATTTTCAAGACGCTGGTGGTGGGCGGGGGGCTTGGGGCTGGGGCGGCGGCGCTGCTGGTGGCGTGCCTGTCGCGCGAGTGGATCCCCGAGCACCTGCAGAACCCGGTGAGCCTGATGGCGGCGGTGGGGGCGTACGCGCTCTCGCACGCCCTGCAGCCGGAGAGCGGGCTGCTCGCGACAACGGTGATGGGGGTGATGCTGGCGAACCAGTCGCGGGCGGACATCCGCCACATCCTGGAGTTCAAGGAGAACCTGCGGACGCTGCTGATCAGCGTGCTGTTCATCGCGCTGGCGGCGCGGCTTCCGGTGGAAGACTTGGCGCGGGCGAACTGGGGGGCGGCGGGGCTGTTCCTGGCTGTGCTGGTGCTGGTGGCGAGGCCGCTGGGCGTGTGGGTGAGCACGCTGGGGCAGTCGCTCTCGGTGCGGGAGCGGGTGTTTTTGGCGTTGATGGCGCCGCGCGGGATCGTGGCGGCGTCTGTGGCGAGCGTGTTTGCGCTCGAGGTGCAGCGGGCCGACGGGGTGAGCGAGGCGGTTCGGCAGGCGGGCGGGCAGCTCGTGCCGCTGACGTTCTCGGTGATCGTGGGGACGGTGGTGGTGTACGGGCTGCTGGCGCCGCGGGCGGCTCGGTGGCTCGGGGTGTCGGACGCGGACCCGCAGGGGCTCGTGGTGGTGGGGGCGTCGCGCGTGTCGCGGGCGATCGCGGGGGTGATCTCCGGGCTCGGCGTGCGCGTGCTGCTGATTGACACGAACCGTTTGAACGTGGCGGCGGCGCGGCAGGCGGGGCTTGAGGCCGTGGCGGGCGACGTGCTGGACGACGCGGTGTTCGAGTCGCTCGACCTGCGCGGCGTGGGCCGGGCCCTCGCGATGACGCCCAACGACGAGGTGAACGCGCTCGCGGCGCTTCGCTTCGAGCGGGTGCTGGGGCGGCGGAACGTGTACCGGGTGCCGGCGCGCGGCTCGCGGCGCTCGGCGGCGGGCGAGGCGCAGGACGGGGCGGGGTCGATCGACCGCGCGGTGCACGCGACGGACGTGGGCCGGCCGCTGTTCGCGGCGGACCTGGATGCGGCGGCGCTGACGCGGCGGCTTGACGAGGGCTGGACGCTGCGGGTGACGCAGCTCACGCCGGGGTTTGCGTACGCGGCCTTCCGTGCGTTGTACGGGCCGACGGCGACGCCGCTGTTTGTTGTGGACCGCGCGGGGCGCGTGGTGCCGGTGGTGGCGGGGCAGGCGATCGCGCCCGCCGCGGGGGACCGTGTGGTGGCGCTGGTTGACCCCGAGGCGCTGCTGACCGGCCCCGCGGCGGACGCCTGGGCCGAGGCCGACGGCGCCGGGCCCACCCCCGACGAGCCGCCGCCCACGCGCGTGGGCTAGGGCGTGCCGGGCGTGTGCGGCGGCGCCGCGCTGGGCGCGACGGCCCACGCGAGCTTGGACATCAGCGTGCTCCAGTAGGACACGCGTGTGTTCACCGCGAGCACCAGCGGCCGCTCGCCGCGTGAGAGCGTGACCGAGTCGCCCCGGCGCAGGCGTCGGGTGACGCGGCCGTCGGCGACGAGTGTGGTGCCGGCGTCGTCCTCGTCGTTCGCCTCTTCGAGCGTGACGCGCACGCTGGCGGACAGCGGCAGCACGATGGGGCGGAAGGCGAGGGAGTGGGCGGCGATGGGCGTCAGCACCATCGCCTCGACGGGCGGCGAGACGATCGGCCCGCCGGCGGACACGTTGTACGCGGTGGAGCCCAGCGGCGTCGCGAGGATCAGGCCGTCGCCCCGGACGAGGGGCCCGGGCTGGCCGTCGATCTCGAGTCGCAGCGCGATGATGCGGAAGGGGTGGCCCGCGGTGATGACGAACTCGTTCAGCGCGGTGCCGGCGGGCGCGGCGGCGCCGGCGGACTGCACCGAGGCGCGGAGCGTGGACAGACGCGCGAGGGCGAGCGGGGCGTCGCCGAAGAGCTCGGCGGCGCGGGAGGTGACATCGCGCTCATCGAACTCGGCGAGGAAGCCGAGCCGCCCGGCGTTGACCCCGAGCAGCGGGACGCCGGGCTCCAGGCAGTGCTGCCCCACGCCCAAGAGCGTGCCGTCGCCGCCGACCGCGACGACGAGATCGGCCCCGGCGCAGCGCTCGGGCAGGGTGGGGTCGTCCTCGCGGGTGTCGAGGCGGCCCATGAGGCGTCCGGCCCGCGCGATGGCGTGGGCGACGCGATCGGCGGCCTCGACCGCGCGGGGCTTGTCGCCGTTGACGAGGAGAAGGACGTTTCGCGGCACGGGGACAGCGTACCGGGCGGCCCAAGGGGCGGCCCGGTGGGCGGCCTAATGGGCGGCGAGCGGGTCGCGCCGGGCGGCGCCGGGGACCGATGCCACCAGCGGCGTGGGCCGGTCGGCCGGGGTTGACGCCTCGGCGGCGCGGCGGATGGCGGCGGCGATGGACGCCGTGTCGAGCCCCACCTCGCGGAGCTGCTCGCCCCGGCTGTTCTGGAGGATCCAGCCGTCGGGCAGGCCCAGCCGCGTGACGCGCGACGCGTCGAGCCGCTGGTCGGCGGCGGCCTCCAGCACCGCGGCCCCGAAGCCGCCGACGACGCTGTGGTCCTCGACGGTCACGACAGGGATGTTGCGGCGGAGCAGGTCGGCGATGAGCGCGGCGTCGACGGGCTTGGCGAAGCGGGCGTCCCACACGGCGACGCGCGGGCCGTCGGCACGCAGCGCGTCGGCGGCGTCCATCGCCGAGATCGCCATCGTGCCGTAGGCGAGCACCGCGACGTCAGGCCGGGCCGCGTCCAGGTCGGCGAACGCGGGCGTCAGCAGGCGGGCCTTGCCCAGCTCGAAGGGGGGGCATGGGGCGTCGGCGAAGCGGGGGGAGACGTTGTCGCGTGGGTATCGCACGGCCGAGAGGCCCGCGTCGTAGGTGCGCATGAACTCGAGCGCCGCGAGCAGGCTCGGCTCGTCCATCGCGGCGAGCAGCGCGGCGTCGGGCAGCGTGCGCAGGAGCGAGATGTCGCAGAAGCCGTGGTGGACGGCGCCGTCGCCGCCGACGAGGCCCGCGCGGTCGAGGCAGAGCCGCACGGCGAGGCCCTGGAGGCTGACCTCCTGGAAGGCCTGGTCGAAGGCCCGCTGCAGGAAGGTGGAGTAGACGGCGAAGAAGGGCTTGAAGCCGGTCTTGGCGAGGCCCGCCATCATGTCGAGGCCGTGGCTCTCGCAGATGCCCACGTCCCACGCGCGGGCGGGGAAGCGGGGCAGCACCTTGTCGATGCCCGTGCCGCCCGGCATGGCGGCGGTGCAGGCGACGACCTTGTCGTCGCGCTCCATCATCGCGACCATCGCGTCGCCGAAGGCGCTCGTGAAGCTGCGGCCTTCCTTGTGCAGCTCGACGCGGCAGGAGTCGGGGTTGTACGTGTGGGCGCTGGGGGAGTGGAAGGTGACGGCGTCCTTCTCGGCGTAGTCGAGGCCCTTGCCCTTCACGGTCTTGACGTGCAGCACGACGGGGCGGTCGATGTCGCGGCACTCGCTCAGGAACTCGATGAGCGTGGGCAGGTCGTGGCCGTCGATGGGGCCGACGGTGAGCAGGCCGAACTTGCCGAACAGGCCGTCCTCGCTGAGCAGGGCCTTGGTCATCTCGCCGGCGCGGTGGTACGCGCCCTTGATGAGGCCGCCACCGGGGACGCGGTCGAGCACCTGGGCGGCGTTGCGCTTCAGGTCGGTGTAGGTGTGGCTCACGCGGACGCGGTCGAAGTAGGCGGCGACCGCGCCCTGCGGCTTGCTGATGGACATGCCGTTATCGTTCAGCACGACGAGGAACTGGCGGCGGAGGGTGCCGGCGTTGTTCAGGCCCTCCATCGCGACGCCGTTGACGATGCTCGCGTCGCCGATGACGGTGACCACGCGGCGGCCCGACGGGTTGCTCCGCGGGTCGTAGCCGTCGCCGGAGAGCTCATCGCCCCGGGCCATGCCCACGGCGGTGGAGATGGCGGTGCCGGCGTGGCCCACGCGGAAGAGGTCGTAGGGGCTCTCCAGCGGCTCGGGGAAGCCGGCCATGCCGCGGCGTGTGCGCAGGTGTTCCAGCAGCGGGTAGCGACCCGTGACGAGCTTGTGCGGGTAGCACTGGTGGCCCACGTCGAACAGCAGGCGGTCGAAGGAGAAGTCAAAGACGTAGTGCATCGCGAGCGTGAGCTCGACCACGCCCAGGTTGGGCGCAAGGTGGCCGCCCACGTTCCGCACGCGCTCGATGATCGCGGCCCGGATCTCCTCGGCCAGCTCGCCGAGCTGGGCGACGCTGAGCTGCTGCACGGCCTTGGAGCCCGTCATGCCGGGGAGCCAGCGGGGCGTGCCCGCCGTCGCGGCCTGCGGCGCGGGCGCAGCCGCCGCGGGGTGGTGGGCGTGGGCCGATCCGTCGGCGGGTGCCTTGGCGTGCAACATGTCCGGCGCCTTTCGTCCGCGGGGAGCCATGCGGCCGCCCGTGCGGTGCATGCTCGTCAAGTGATGATCGCCGGGTCGCCCTGCTCGATCTGCCAACCCGTCGGGGTGCGGTGGACGCCAGGGGCATCGGCCCGATGGACGTCAGGTTTCAAACTCTTCTGAAACTATTGTAGCCACAACCGGGGTCTGCACCGCCCCAAGGCCGGTCGGCGGCCGCACGCGGCGGGGCCGGGGCTCGCCGCGGAGGCCGGGGGGGGTTGGGGGGCAGGGGTCGGGTGGCACTCGGGTGACATGATGCGAATGGGGTTCTCCGCGCGGGCGGGATCGGATGCCAGGCGCGGCCTGCTGGGCGGGCCCGATTGGGCCCGACCGGGCCGGGGGGTCATCGCGTCCGCTGGGCCAGTCGCTGGGCCAGGGTGGCCAACGCGTCCCCGCCCGGGCCGAGCGAGCGGGCGGCGCGAACGGCGAGGTCCGAGAGCCGGACCACCTCGGCCCGGCTTGCGTCCACGCCGAGGACGCCCGGGAACGTGAGCTTGCCGGCCTGGGCGTCTTTGCCGGTGCGTTTGCCCGTGTGCTCGGCCGACTGCTCCACGTCGATGAGGTCGTCGACGATCTGAAACACCAGGCCCACGGCATCGGCGTACGCCGTGAGCGTGTCGAGCGTTCGCGTGAACCGAGCGGCATGGTCGGGCGAGTGGCCGCCGGCGCCGGGCGAGCCGGCGGAGGCGGGGGGCGCCGCGTCAAAGGCGGCGATCGCGCCGCATCGGCACGCGGCGCGGATGAGCGCGCCCGTCTTGTGCGAGTGGATGCGGTCGAGCCGCGCTCGATCGTCCAGCCCGGCGGGCAGGCCGCCCAGGGTGTCCCACACCTGGCCGCTGATCATGTCGAGCGTGGCGCGGGCCACCTCGGCGGCGCAGGCGGCGGCGGCGTGGTCGCCCAGGGCCGGCGCGCCCGCCGCGGGGAAGCGAAGGGCGGCGAAGGCGAGGGCGAGCAGGGCGTCGCCCGCGAGCACGGCCATCGCCTCGCCCGCGTGAACGTGCAGCGTGGGCCGGCCCCGCCGCAGGTCGTCGTTGTCGAGCGCGGGCAGGTCGTCGTGCACGAGGCTGAAAGCGTGGACGAGTTCGAGCGCGGCCGCCGGGGGGAGGGCGGCGCGGAGGGCCCGCTCGGTGTCGCACCCCGCGGCGGCGGCGCTGGCCTGCGCGCCGAGCAGCGTGAGCACCGGCCGGACGCGCTTGCCGCCGCCGAGCAGGGCGTACGCCGCGGCGTCGCGCAGCGTCGGGGCGAGGCCCGCGCCGTCCAGGACACGGGCCAGGTGCTCGTCGACACGGGCGCGGAGTGCGTCGAGCATGGGGGACTCGTCGCTCGAGGGGGGCGCGGGCGTGGCGCGTGGGGCCGGTGCGGGTTCGCGGCGGGGAGGGCTCGCCTCGGCCGCGGTGGGTCTTGCAACGGGTGTGTGGTGGTCTGCCCGGGGCATACGGGTGTGTGGGGGCGCGTGGCTCAACGGGACCGGACGGGACGCGGAACGACGGGACCCGAGCCGGCACCGCGTCGGCGGGCGTCCGCCGGCGTCGGGGGGCCGCGGTGGGCCGCCGTGGGTCGCGGGGCGGCCGGGGGCCGGCCGCGGAGCACCCGCCGGCGGGCCTTCGGGGCGACGGGCTCGGAAGCGGCGGAGTATAACGGGGGCCCGCCGCGCGCGACCGCCCGGGGCCCGTGGCCCCTCGACGCGCGTTCCACGGCGAAGCGGGCCCCCGACCGCGGCCGGTGTTCCGCCGCGGGTGTTCTGCCGCGGTTGGTCCGCCGCCGCCGAGACGACCATGCTCCCTGACGTATTCGCCGATGGCTCCCCGTCCCTTCTCTCCTGCGGCCCGGCCTGCGGCCCAACCCTCGCCGTGGTGCCGTTGTTGGCGCAGGGCCTTGGAGAGGAGGCGGTTCGGCTGGTTCGCGCCGGCGGCTGGGTGATGTACCCGCTGCTGGCCCTGAGCCTGCTGTCGCTCTCGCTGACCGTGGAGCGCGGGTTGTTCTGGCTTGCGACGCACGGCGCCGCCGAGAGCCGGCGGGTGGAGGGCGTGCTCTCGCTCGTCCGCCGCAAGGACTACAAGGGGGCCGCCGCCGCCGGGGCCCGCGACCCGTCCATCTACGGCCGATATCTGGCGGACTTGCTGGCCGAGGCCGCGGGCGGGGCCGTCAGCCCGGCGTTTGCGCAGGAGCGTGCCGAGGCGCTGCGGCCCCGGCTCGAACGCTTCGCGACCACGCACGCGGTGATCATCACCGCCGCGCCGATGCTGGGCATCCTGGGCACGGTGACGGGCATCATCGGCAGCTTCAAGCTGCTCGGCGCCGACCAATCGGTGAACGACCCGACGGTGGTGGCGGCCGGCATCGCCGAGGCGCTGCTCACGACGGCGCTGGGCCTCATCGTCGCGCTCACGACGATCTTCCCGCACGCGGTGTTCAGGGCCCAGGCCGATCGGGCGCTCTCGCGGCTGGAAATGCTCGCCGCGGCGGCGATCGAAGCGACCGGCGCGGCCGCACCCGCCCCGGCCCCCACGGCCCCAGCAGACCGGGCCCGGGCCGAGCCCGCCTCCAAGGACGCCGCCGCGAGGGAACCCGCCGCCCGAGACGCCGCGGCCCGCGGCAACGGCCTGCGCGACGCCCGCGGGTAACGCGACGCGTCGGGCGTGCCGAGGCCTCGGCGGGGCTCACGCCCCCTGTTCCTGCTTGCGGATGTGGGCGATGATCTCTTCCGGGCTGCTCGCGGCGTAAATCGCGGCGCGGAACGCCTCGGCGTGCATGAGCTTGCTCACCTTCGCGAGCGCCTGGATGTGGTCGCTCGTCCGGTCCGGCGGGCTGGCAAGGAGCACGATGAGGCGCACGGGCTGGGCGTCGATGGCGTCGAACTCCATCGGCTGCGCGGGCTTGCCGATCGCCATCGCCAGGTCGCGCAGGCCCGGGGCCTTGCCGTGCGGGATGGCCAGCCCGTGGCCGATGCCCGTGGTCCGCGTCTGTTCGCGCGTCCACACCGCTTCCTTGAGCGACTTGGGGTCGTCGCAGCGGCCCGACGCGGCGAGCAGCTCCACGAGCTCGTCGATCGCGCCGCGCTTCTCCGACGCCGCGAGCGGGGCCCGAACACAGTCCACGGAAAGAATGTCGAGCAGGTTCATGGCGTGCGGTGTTCCCCGGCGGATCGGAGGCTCGTGGGTCGTTCCGCCGTGCCCCGGGGGCCGGCGTTCACGGTGGGCGTTTCGCCCAGAGGGCCGCGGCCCGCTTCGGCCGCTGCCCCTCGTGGCAAGTCTACGGCCTGAGCACGCACGCGTAGGCCCCGTCGGCGTGACGCCCCGCGGGGCCGCCCGGCTCGCCCCTGGGCAGGCGGAGCGACTCGGCCGCGACACGCAGGCCCAGCTCCTCGGCGGCCCAGGCGGTCTGCGCCGCGTTCTCCTCGTGCTGCACCGAGCACGTCGCGTACAGCACCGCGCCCGACGGGGCCAGCATCGACCCGCCCGCCGTGATGATCTCGCGCTGTGTTTGCACAAGCCGCGCCGTCTGCGACGCGCCGAAGCGGTGCCGCGCCTGGGGCCTCCGCGCCAGCACGCCGGTGTTCGAGCACGGCACGTCGAGCACGACGAGCCCCGCCCGGCCCGCGAACGCCGACGCCGCCTCGTCCGCGTGCCGCACGTCGACCCGCGGCTCGCCCGAAAACACCGTGCGCAGCGTCTGGAGCCGGGCGTCGTCCACCTCGGCCGCGACGACCGTTGCCCCGGGGAAATGCGCGAGCAGTTGACGCGTCTTGGTCCCCTGCCCGGCGCACAGGTCGATGATGAGCTCGGGCGGCGGGCCGTCGGCGAGGGCCTGCGCGGCGAGACGCACCGAGGCCGCGCTGCCCGGATCCTGCACCCACACGCCCGGGCACCGCTCGATGAGCGACGCGAGCTCTGCACGTGGCCCGGTGTAGATGGCGGTGCCCGCTTCCTCGTGCGGCATGCTGACGCCGGGGGGCAGGGGCGCCCGGGCGTGCTCGATGTTCAGCAGGGTGGGAGGCCGGACGAGGGCGTTCAGGGCCATCGCCCGGGCCGCGTCAACGCCGAAGGCGTCGGCCCATGAGGCGACAAGTCCCGGGGCCACGCCCGTGACCAGCGCGAGCCGCCGCGCCGGGTCCGCCGGCCAGACCGGGTGGGCGAGGGGCGTCGCGCCGCCGTCGCCCCGGGGCAACTCGTCGGCCCGGTCGTACCACACGGCCCGTGCGGGCTCATCGCCCCGCAGCTCGGCGAGGCGGCGGAGGCCCGCGTTCACCAGGCGGTGGGCGCCGGGGGCGCAGCCGCGCTTCGCGCACTCGACGGTTTCGTGCAGGGCCGCGTGCGCCGGCACGCGGTCGAGCAGCAAAAGCTGCGCCGCCCCCGCCAGCATCGCGCCGCGGACCGGGGCGTCAAGGGTGGAAAACGCCCGGTCCGTCGCCCGTTCGATGAGGTAGCCCAGCGCCGGCCACTGCCGCACCGCGGCCTCGTGCACGGCGATCGCGAGCGACGCGTCGCGCTCGCTCAGGCCCGTGATATCGGGCTGTCCCGGCAGCAGGTCGGGGAAGCGCCGCGCGTCGGCGGCGAGCCGCCGGCACGCCGCCTCCCGGGCCGAGGGCGCCGCCGTGGCGGGCGGGGCGGCCCCGGGGCGATCGGCGTCGGCTTGGGATCTGGGCATGCCGCACTCTAGAAGGCGCAGGCCCCCGTCCGCCCCGGGGGCCGCGACCCGAGAGCCCGCCCGCCCGCCGACGCGGGTACGTTGCACGCGTGCCGCGAACGATCCCAGACCGCCTGCTCGTCCTGCTCGGCTACGACCGCGGCCCCGCGGGCCCGCTCGCCGGCCTGCGCATCCGGCAAAAGCTCATCGCGCTCCACACGCTCTTCACCCTCCTGCTCACGGGCGTGCTGCTCGTGGCCCTCCGCCCCGCGGTGGACGGCGTCGTGCGCAGCGCCGAGGCGCAGCGGGCCGACGACGCCCTGCAACTCCGGGCCGACGCATCCCCCGCGGGCCCGGACGAGGCCGCGGGCCCGGACGGGGCCGAGGGCCTGCGCGTCCGCCGCGGGCCGGCCTCGATGCTGGGCCTGCGACCGGCCGACGTCGCGCGGGCCCTCGATCTGCGCGCGCCGATCACGGTGCGCGGCCCCGCCGGCTGGACCACCCGCCTGGTCGTCACGCCCCCGCCGACCGATCGGCTCGCCGGCCCGGCCTCCGCCGCGGACGAGCCGCAGGCGCTCGTCGTTTCCGCGCGGCTCCCCGGGGCCCGGGCGGCCGCGACGCGGGTGTACGCCCTCGTCGTCGCGTCGATGATCGTGCTGTACGCCCTGGTCGCCGTCTCCCTTGAGGTCTTCGTCCTGCCCCGGCACGTTTACTCGCCCATCCGCACGATGCTCCGGGCCGAGCGAGCCGTGCAGGCGGGCGACCAGCGCAACGAGCTCGTGCCCGAGTCGATGATCCCGAACGACGAGATCGGCGAGATCATGCGCAGCCGCAACGAGTCCATGCGTGCCCTGCGGCGGCAGGAGGCCGAGCTCGCCGTCGCCCTCTCCCGCCTCGAGCACGTCGCCGCCGATCTGCGGCTGAAGAACCACCGCCTGGAAAACGCCCGGCGCAACCTGGAGGGCGCCGACCGCCTCGCGAGCATCGGCATGATGTCCGCCGGCATCGCGCACGAGCTGAACACGCCCCTCGCCGTCGCCAAGGGCCTCGTGGAAAAACTCGCCAAGGCCCCCGCCGCCGGCCTCCCCGACAGCGAGGCGCAGCTCCTCCGCCGCGTCGTGGGCCGGCTGGAGCGGCTCAGCGAGGGCCTGCTCGACTTCGCCCGGGCCCGTTCGCCCAGGCGAGAGCTCGTGCCGCTGCCGCCCCTTGTGGACGAGGCGTTCACCCTCGTCCGGCTTGATCGCCGGGCCGCGGGCGTCGCGCTGCGGCACGAGGTGCCCGCCGGCTTCGCCGTGTGGGCCGATGCAGACCGCATGCTCCAGGTTGTCGTGAACCTTGTGCGCAACGCCGTCGACGCCTTCGCCGCCCCGCGGCCCGGCGGCCCCTCCGCCGACGCCCGCGCCCCGGCCGACCCGCCCTGCGTCGTCGTCCGCGCCGCCCCGGTGCAGCGCGACGGCGCCGACTGGACCCTCATCACCGTGCAGGACAACGGCCCCGGTATTGATCCCGCCATCCTCCCCGTGCTCTTCGAGCCCTTCGCCTCCACCCGGCTCGACGCCCACGGCACGGGCCTGGGCCTCGCGGTCGTGGAGGGCATCGTGACCGAGCACGGCGGCGTGATCGTCGCGCGAGGGCCCGACACGCCGGGCCGCACCGGGGCCGTCTTTGAGATCCTGCTGCCGCAGGGCCCCCCGGGCCACGCGCCGCCCGCGCCCGAAGCGGCGTCCGCAGAGTCCGAAGCCTCCGCCGCGCCGCGAGGCTGATCCGGTTGCACACCGCCGCGGAAGCGTCGATGATGCCGCGTGCCCGCGGCCCCGCCCGCCCGCCTCGCCGAACCCCGCCCCGCCTCCCCGTGCCGGCCCCCGATCGCGAAACACAATGAAGCCGCACCACGAGCCAACCCCCTCTCCCCCCGCCGCCGGCCCCGGGTCTGGCCCGCCCCCGGCCCCCGCCCCCGCGACGCTGCCCGTTCCGCTTCCCGCAGGTGAAGCCGCCGGCATCCCCCCGCTGGACATCGCCGCGCTCGACGACGACGCCGACTTCCGCGAGTACCTCCGCGCCGTGCTCGAGCCCGCGGGCCACCAGCTCCGCACGTTCGACAGCGCCGACGGCCTCGTCGAGTCCATCGCCGTCCGCCTGCCCGACGTCGTGCTGCTCGACATGAAGATGGGCAAGGACACGGGCGAGGACGTCCTCGCCCGCCTCCGCGAGCGCTGGCCCAAGCTGTGCGTCATCGTCGTCACCGGCTACCCCACGCTGGACTCGATGCGTGAGATCTTCAAGCAAGACGCCTTCGACTACCTCGCCAAGCCCTTCGCCGTCGAGGCCCTGCACCGCGTGCTGCAACAGGCCGCGCAGGCCTTCGGCCTGGGCCAGCGCCCGCAGGACCGCCTGCGCCTGGGGCTGGGCCTGCACATCCGCCTCGCCCGCACCGGCCGCGGCTGGACGCTGAAGGACCTGAGCGAGTCCAGCGGCGTCTCCGTGAGCCAGCTCTCCGCCGTCGAGCGCGGCGCCCACCTGCCGAGCCTTGAGAGCCTGCTCGCCATCGCCACCGCCATGGACCAGCGCCCCAGCGAGTGGCTCGCCGAGGCCGGCTTTTAGCCAAGGCCGACCTGCCCGGGCGCGGGCCCGCCCGCCCAGCTCCCCGGCCCGCGTGCCCCGAGCCGAGCCCGCAGCGCCATTCCTAAACTCGCCACCTTGACCGGCACCCCGCACATCCTCATGACCGGCTTCGAGCCCAGCGGCGACGACCACGCCGCCGCCGTCATCGCGGCCCTGCGGCACCGGCACCCGGGCCTGCGCATCTCCGCCTGGGGCGGCCCACGCATGGCCGCCGCCGGCGCCGACATCATCGAGCAGACCGGCAAAGACGCCGTCATGGGCCTCCCCGGCCCCGCGAAAATTGCCGAGCACCAGCGCATCAACGCCCGCGTCCGCGACTTCCTCGACGCCAACCGCGTCGACCTGCACATCCCCGTTGACTCGCCCGCCGCCAACTTCCCCATCTGCGAGATGGCCAAGGCCCGCGGCGTGAAGGTCGTGCACCTCGTCGCCCCGCAGATCTGGGCCTGGGGCCGCTGGCGCATCGGCAAGCTCCGCCGGCTCACCGACTTTGTCTGCTGCCTCCTCCCCTTTGAGGAGCCCTTTTTCCGCCAGCACCACGTCCCCGCCGCCTTCGTGGGCCACCCGCTCTATGACCACCCGCTGGATCTCGCCGCCCTGTCGCAGCACGCCGCGGCCCTGGGCGAGGGCTCGCCCCGCCTCGCCCTCATGCCCGGGAGCCGCCCCGCCGAGATTGACAAAAACTTCCCCATCCTCCTCGACGCGTTCCGCCGGTTGAAGGCCGAGCACGCCGGCCTGGCCGGCGTCGTCGCCGCCGCCGCCCCGGAGCACGAGCACACCCTTCGCGCCATCGCCGCCGCGCCCCCCCTCTCCCCGGGCCTCGCCGCCGGCTGGCCCGAGAGCCTTCGCCTCGTCACCCGGCAGACCGACGCCGTCATCGCGTGGTGCGACCTCGCGCTCGTGGTCAGCGGCACCGTCACCCTGCAGGTCGCGCGGCAGCACAAGCCGATGGTGGTCGTCTACAAGTCGAGCCGCCTGCTCTACAACGTGCTGGGCCGCTGGCTCGTCCGCACGCCCTTCTTCACCCTGCCCAACCTCGTCGCGGGCCGGCGGATCGTCCCCGAGCTTGTCCCGCACTTCGGCGGCTCCAGCCCCCTCGTCACCGAGGCCGTCGCACTGCTGGAAAACCCCGCCGCCGCCGCCGCGCAGCGGGACGAGCTCATCAAAATCTCCGCGGCCTTCGCCCACCGAAACGCCGCCCAAAGCACCGCCGATGTCGTGGAGCGCGTGCTGGGCCTCGCCGCTCGCGCCGAACCAGCGGCGTAGCCGACCGCGCACCACCACAACGTCCGATTCCCCTCTCGACCCACCCGCGGTCGCGCCCGCCTCACCCCGTCTCCTCCCCCTCCGCCCCGCGCACCGGCACCACCGCCACGCCCACCGCCCCCTGTCCCACCCGGTCCTCGATCGCCCCGACCCGAACGCCCGGCGTGCCGATGGGCGTCCCAAAGTCGAGCAGCCGGTGCGCCAGCATCGCGAGGTCATGCCGGGCCGCCGCCTCGTCCGCCGTGAACAGCACGACGAGGCAGGCCCGCCACCCCGCCCGCGGCTCGGCGGCCAGTTTCACCGCGTCCGCCAGCGGGCCGCGGGTCAGCTCCGCGGCATAGGCCGTGTTGGGCGTGGGCACCCCGTCGCGAAACGCAACCTGCCCGATCGCCTTGACCTCAATCCACGCCGCCTCTTCGGGCTCGATCGCGTTCGCCGGCCTCGCCCGGGCCGCCATCTCCTGCGCCACCGCGCCGAACAGCGTCCCCGCCCCGGCCTCCACCACCCGGCGCGTCGCCACCGGGTCGGCGATCACCTGCCCCGGCCCCGGCGTCAGCACCAGATCGCACCGTTCCCGGGCCCGCTCCGCCGGCGTGCGCCCCGCCCCCGCCGGGAGCGAGGGGTACCGCACCTCCCGCAGCACGCCCCACCCGTGCCCGTTGCCCAGCTCCGCGCCGGGCACCTCCCCCGGCGCCCCACCCCGGGCCAGCCCCAGGCCCAGACCCCGGGCCAAGACCGCGTGCAGCGCCGTCTCGCCCAGCGCATCCACCCCGTAGACCGACTGCTCCGCCCGCAGGCGGGCATCCTCCGCTGCCAGCGCGTCGCACGCCGCCCCCGCCAGTTCCGCCGCGTCCCAAGGCATCCCGCGCATCAGACCATGCCCGGCCCCGGGCCGCAAGCGCGCACGCCGCCCGTCTTTGCAGTACGTTGACACGCCCGGGGCCGGCCCCGCCGGACACCCGGCCCGACGCCGCACGCCCGACGCCCCTCCGCAAGGAACCGCCCATCATGGCCCAGTTCATGGATTTGCTCCGCAACGTCAACGGCGTCATCTGGAGCGACGCCGCCCTCTATGTCGTGCTCGCCGTCGGCCTCCTCTTCACCGTGTGGTCCGGCTTCGGCCAGTACCGCGCCCTCACCCACGGCGCCGCCGTCATCCGCGGCAAGTACGACAGCAAGCAAGACCCCGGCGCCATCAACCACTTCCAGGCCCTCTCCACCGCCCTCTCCGCCACCGTCGGCCTGGGCAACATCGCCGGCGTCGCGCTCGCCATCAGCCTCGGCGGCCCCGGCGCCGTCTTCTGGATGTGGGTCACCGGCTTCGTCGGCATGGCGCTGAAGCTCACCGAAGTCACGCAGGCCATGCTCTACCGAAACACCACCGACCCGGAAAACCCCCACGGCGGGGCCATGTGGGTCTGCCAAAAGGGCTTCGCCGCCATCAATCCCGCCCTCAAGCCGCTCGGCACCATCGTCGGCGGCATCTTCTGCATTTCCCTGCTCGTCTCTGCCGCCACCGGCGGCAACATGTTCCAGGCCTGGAACGTCGCCGACATCTCCAAGTCCTACTTCGACATCCCTTGGTACGTCACCGGCATCGTCGTCACCATGCTCGTTGCCCTCGTCATCATCGGCGGCATCAAGCGCATCGGCTCCATCTCGGGCCGCCTCGTCCCGCTCATGTGCGGCGTTTACCTCCTCGCCGCCCTCCTCGTCCTCGCGATGGAGATCGACCGCGTCCCCGAGATGTTCCGCCTCATCATCACCGAGGCCTTCTCCCCGACCGACGCCGCCGGCGCCTTCCTCGGCGGCACCGCCAGCTTCGGGTTCCTGAAGGGCATGCAGCGGGCCCTCTTCTCCTCCGAGGCGGGCCAGGGCTCCGCCCCCATCGCCCACTCCGCCGCCAAGACGCACGAGCCCGTCCGCGAGGGCGTCGTCGCCGGCCTTGAGCCCTTCATCGACACCATCGTCGTCTGCACGCTCACCGCCATCGTCATCCTCCTCAGCGGCACGTGGAACCGCTCCCCCGCCCTCCGCTTCGCAGAGCCCGCCCAGGTCATCCAGACCGCCGAGGGCAACTGGACCATCGCCACCCCCTCCGTCGTCGAGGTCGGCCCCGAGGCCCGCAACAAGGAAGAAGCCCACGACCAGCTCCGCGAGGGCATCAAGGTCTTTGTCATCCTCGAGTCCACGACAAAGTCCGAGTCCGGCGGCACCCGCCACAAGCTCTTCGGCGAGCTGAGCCGCGCCGACGACGACGCACCCTTCACCGTCAACTGGGAGTCCATCGACTTCCCCGAAAAGCCCACCGTCGCCGTCGACGGCGTCTACTTTGACTTCAAGGCCGCCACCCTCACCGCCAAGGCCTTTGACTCCGTCCTCCCGGGCCTGGGCCGCTACATCGTCCCCGCCACCGTCTGGCTCTTCGCCGTCTCCACCATCATCTCGTGGTCCTACTACGGCGAGCAGGGCGTCATCTTCCTCTTCGGCGTGCGGGCCGTCCTCCCCTACAAGCTCGTCTACTGCGCCCTCGTTCTCTTCGCCACCAGCCCGCTCATCGCCACCGAGAACGATCTCGACGTCATCTCCACCTTCGGCACCGGCGTCATGCTCTGGGCCAACATCCCCATCATGCTCATCTTCGGGCCCATCGCGATGAAGGCCTACCGCGAGTACATGACCAAGCTCAAGCGGGGCGACTTCGAGAAGGAAGCCCACACCCCCGCCTCCATCACCGACGTGGTGGAGGGCAAGGACGTTCTCTAAACGCCCCCGCGGCCCCCGCGGCCCCCCGGCACCCGGTCCGCGAACAAACCCCGGGCGTCCTCCCCCCAAGCCCCGCCTCCCGCGGGCGGCGCGGCAGAACCGCACCCGCCCGGCCACCGAATCGCGTTCCATCGCCGCGCGGGACGGGGTATCGTGCCCGTGCCCAGTCGCAGGCCCGTGTCCCGTCGCAGGCCCGTGCCCGGTCGCGGGCCCGCGGAGACGCCCAGCCCGGCGCCCTCGTCCCTCACCACGCACCGCATCGCGAGGTCCCCATGCGCTTCCCCATCCGTGCCGCCCTCGCTCCTGCGATGTTCCTCCCGGCCCTCGCGTCTCCCGCGCACGCCCAACCGGCCCAGGCCGCCCCGGCCCCGGCCCTCGAGCCCGTCCGCTCCTTTGAGAACCACGCCCTCGTCCGCCTCGCGCCCACGTCGCCCCGGCACGCCCTCGCCGTCGCGTCGCTGGACCTGCTGGTCATGTCCGAGCGTGTCGGCCCGCTGGGCCAGGGTGACTACATCGCGTCCCCCGCCGACCTCGCCCTGCTCGCCGAGGCCGGCGTCCCTCTCGAAGTCCGCAACCCCAACATCCAGGCCACGCTGAACGCAGAGCGGGCCCGCCTCGACGCGCAGGCCGAGGCCGGCCTCGGCGGCCCGATCAACCCGCTCGCCCTCGCCGCCGTCGCCGACGAGTCGTTCTTCACCGACTTCAAGCCCCTGCCGCAGATCCAGTCCTTCGTCGCCGCGCTGCGAGCCGACCTTCCCGAGGTCGTCTCCCCGGTCCGCTCCATCGGCACCACGCACGAGGGCCGCCCGCTCGAGGTCTTCACGATCGCCGCCCCCGGCGCCCCCTCGGGCCGCCCCGCGGTCTTCATCAACGGCGGCGCCCACGCCCGCGAGTGGATCAACCCGATGACGGTGCTCTACATCTCCCGTGCCCTCGCCGAGGGCTACGGCGTCGACCCGCGCATCACCGCGCTGCTCGACCGCGCGTCCGTCGAGGTCCTCCCCGTCGCCAACCCCGACGGCTACGCCTACTCATGGCTCAACACCGGCACCCGCCTCTGGCGAAAGAACCGCCGCAACAACGGCAACGGCACCTTCGGCGTCGACTGGAACCGCAACTTCAGCACCGGCTGGGGCGTCGGCGCCAGCACCACCACCTCCAGCGACATCTACCAGGGCACCGCCCCCTTCTCCGAGCCCGAGACCCGCGCCTTCCGAGACTTCGTCCTCGCGAGCCCGCACCTCTTCGCGCACATTGACTTCCACTCCTACTCCGCCCTCGTCCTCTGGCCCTGGGGCGACCGCACCGCCCGCCCGCCCGCCGCCGACGAGCCCACCTTCGTCAACCTCGGCTTCGCGATGGGCCGCGCCATGATCGACGCCGGCGGCACCTACTACGACCCCATCCAGTCCGTCGCCCTCTACCCCGCCGGCGGCGTCTCCCAAGACTGGGCCTACGACGTCGCCGACCTCTGGTCCTACACCATCGAGCTCCGCCCCGACAACGACCTCCTCGGCGGCTTCGCCCCAAGCCCCACGCAGATCCTCCCCACCGCGCGCGAAAACCTCGCCGCCTTCCTCACCATGGCCGAGGGCCTGCTCGACGGCATCACCACCCGATTCCTCCCCGACGGCAAGCCCCTCTCGCTGGCGCAGGGCGCCGCCGCAGAGGTCGCAGTGCAGGTCACCTCCACCGACGCCGCCGTCACCGCCGCCACGCTGCACACCCGCGCAGGAACAAGCGGCCCTTTCACGCCCACCCCCATGGCCCTCTCCAACGGCGCCTACCGCGCCAGCCTCCCCGCCGCCGACTGCGGCGGCACCATCGAGTACTACACCTCCTTCACCACCGGCCGCGGCAACACCGTCCTCTTCCCCGCCCGCGGCAACGAACACCCCGTCACCGCCGCCGCCGGCACCTTCACCACCGTCTTCGAAGACACCATGGAGACCAACACCGGCTGGACCGTCGGCGCACCGACCGACACCGCCACCACCGCCGGCCGCTGGCAACGCGCCGACCCGCAGGCCACCGCCGCGCAGCCCGAAAACGACGCCTCCCCCGCCGGCACGCTCTGCTGGATCACCGGCCCCCTCGCCGGCACCGGCACCGGTGCGAATGACGTCGACGGCGGCGCCACCACCCTCACCAGCCCCCGCCTGAACGCCTCCGCCCCCGCCGGCACCGAGGCCTGGATCTCCTACGCCCGCTGGTTCTCCAACAACGCCGGCAGCGAGCCCTCCGCCGACGTCATGTTCGTCGAACTCTCCCCCGACGACGGCACCACCTGGCAACCCTTGGAGAGCGCGTACGACAACGCCGGCGTCTGGCTCACCCGCCGCTTCCGCATCGCCGACGTCGTCGCCCCCACCGACCGCCTCCGCGTCCGCTTCATCGCCTTCGACGGCCGCGGCGGCTCCATCGTCGAAGCCGGCGTCGACGACCTCCGCATCGAGCACTTCGCCCCCTGCCGCGGCCCGCTTGACCTCGCCCCCCCCTTCGGCGTGCTGAACTCGGCCGACGTCCTCGCCGCCCTGGCCCTCGTCGCCGCGGCCGACCCCGCCGCCGACTTCGACGCCTCGGGCGAGGTCACCTTCCTCGACCAGATCGAGTACCTCCGCCGCCTCGACGCCGCCCCCTGAACGGGCGAACTCCCCGCCGGGCCCGCCGGGCCCGCCGGGCCCGCCGGGCCCGCCGCCCGCCTCCCCCGTCCGCCGCCCGCGCAAATGCTGCGGACCCGGCCGCCCCTCGTCCGATACAGCCCGCATGACCGTCGCTCCCGCCACCGCGCAGGCCGATCTGTCTCCCCATCTCCGGGCCCCTGCCGCCGAGACGCCCCTCCCCGTCTCCACGCCGCCCGTCTCCACGCCGCCCGTCACCACCTTTGTGCCGGACTCGCCGCCCTCCCCACAACTGGTCGCGCAGCCCCTGCGCATGGCCGAGGTGCTGGCCGTCACCGCCCAGCTCGCCCCGCGCGAAAAGGTCTTCGTCTACGCCTCCGTCTTCGCCAAGGCCCCGCGGCGTGCGCTCGAGATCGGCGTCTCCCAGGGCCTCAGCAGCGTCATCATCGCGGGCGCCCTGCGAGACCTCGGCCGCGGCCGGCTCATCGGCGTCGATCCCGAGCCCCAGCCCGTCTTTGACTACGCCGCCACGCTGGGCGACGTCGCCGAGCTGCTCACCGGCCCCAGCCCCCGCGCGCTGCCCGAGGCCGCTCGCCGCGCCGGCGGCCCCTTTGAGTGGGTCTTCGTCGACGGCGACCACTCCTACGAGGGCGTCATCGCCGACCTCAAGGGCCTTGTCGATGTCACCGCCTCCGGCGCCGTCATCCTCTGCCACGACGCCTACTTCAAGCCCGTCCGCACCGCCATCGATGACGCCCTCGCCGCCGGCCTGCCCTACCTCGACGCCGGCATGGTCTGCACCACCGAGTCCCCGGGCCTGGAATACGGCAAACGCGTCAGCTTCTGCGGCCTGAGGCAGCTCATCCGCCTGTAGCCGCACCACCCCCAGCCGCGAGACCAGACCCGCGTCGCACGAGGCACACGCATGGGCCCCAGTCTTTACGACCAGACCGTCGGCCGCTGCTGGGACCCGCCCCTGCCCGACGCCGACACCGCCGACGCTGCGATGCCCGAGCTCATCGCCCGCGGCCCCTCGTCCGGCCCCTCTTCCGGTGCCCCCGCCGAGCCCACGCACCCAAGCCGCGCGCTCCCGCTGCCAGGCGATCTGGGCGTGCCCACCATGCTCGTCCCCGCCGAGGTCGACTACCTGCACTACCTCGCCGCCTCCTGCCGCGGCGAGGGGCGCATCGTGGAGCTCGGCTGCTGCCTGGGCGGTTCCACCGCCGCGCTGCACGCGGGCGCGCTCGCCGGCCGCCGCGGCGCCGCCCGGGGCCACGCCCCGCTCCTCCCGATCATCACGCACGACGCCTTCGTCGCCCCGACCCACGCCGCGGGCACCAAGGCCGGCGGCTTCGCCGCCATGGGCATCCGCCCCGGCGAGAACTTTTTGCCCCGCTACGCCGAGCTCCACAGCCTGCGGCTGAAAGACCTCACCGTCCGCCCCGGCTTCATCCCGGACGACGCCGAC
The DNA here is from genome assembly GCA_964496975.1 of uncultured Phycisphaeraceae bacterium. Taxonomy (GTDB): domain Bacteria; phylum Planctomycetota; class Phycisphaerae; order Phycisphaerales; family UBA1924; genus CAZCBN01. The sequence continues at coordinate 9,606 of CAZCBN010000007.1, read as the reverse complement.
GCCACCGCCTGCCGCGCCCTCTACCCCGAGCAAGACCCCGTCGAGCTGCTCTTTGTTGACGTTGCCAAGACCTGGGGCGTCCACCTCACCGTGCTCCGCGCCTTCGCCTCGCACCTCGTCCCCGGGGGCCACCTCGTGCAGCAAGACTTCAAAGACCCCTACGTCCCCTGGATCCCGCTGCACATGTGGCAGCTGCGCAGCGTCTTCGAGCCCGTGCACAACATCCACGCCGGCGCCACCGTCACCTTCCGCTGCCGCGGCAACCCCGAGCCCGCCCTCGCCGGCCTGTGGCGTGCCGCCGACCTCGCCGACCCGGCGCGCCGCGAGGCCGCCTGGCACGAGGCCGAGTCCTACTGGGCCGCCGCCCTCAGCCCCGAGGCCGCGCTCATCACCCTCTGGCACCGCGCCTGGCACGAGCTGCACGCGAACAACCCCGCCCGCGCCGCCTTCTGGCTCGCCGAGTTTGTCCGCCGCTTCACCCCCGAACGCGCCGCCCCGGGCCCCGCCCGCCTCGCCGGCCGCTGGCGCATGGTGCTCGACGGCGTCCTCCTCCGCGCCGAGCACGGCTTGCCCGACACCGACGAGCGCCGCCACTTCATCGCCGAGGTCAACCGCCTCCGATCCACGCCCCTCGCCGGCGAGTTCTGGTGGAGGTCCATCGCCCCCGCCGACGCGCCCGCGCACCTCCGCTCGCTCGCCGAGTCGCTCCGCCGCGCGGGGCACCGCCGCATCGCCCTCTTCGGCGCGGGCCGCCACACCGCCCGCCTGCTGCGCGAGGGCTGGCCCGCCGGCCTGCTCGAAGTCGACTGCGTCCTCGACGACGCGCCCGCCGCGGCCGAGATCGCGGGCGTCCCCGTCGTCTCGCCCGCGTCGCTCGCGCACGCCCCGCGGCGCTTCACCGCGGTGCTCCCCTCGTCCGACGCGCACGAGCCCATCATCCTCCGCCGCGCCCAAGCGGTCTTTGCGGGCGCCGCCGTCGAGGTGGTGCCCATGTATTTCCTCGACGACCCTCGCCCGCGCGAGGTGTCCGCCGCGTAGCTCCTCGCCTCGTTCAACCCGGTCAAGGCCCCCGTGCCGCGACCGCCCACACGGAGTGCCACGGATGGCCGCCACCCCCGAACACGTCCTGCAGTTCAACCGCGAGCTCGCCCGCCTCGACGACATCGGCCTCACCCCCGTCGCCCTCTGCGGCGCGGGGCAGTTCGTCGAGTCGCTCGCCCCCGCCGCCTCGGGCCTCGCGCGGCACATCGTCGGCATCGTCGACGACGACCCCGCCAAGCAGGGCAAGCGCCACGCCGGCTTTGAGGTCATCTCCGCCGGCGCCGCCGTCGAGCGCGGCGTCCGCGCCGTCATGCTCACCGCCGAGGGCGAGCCGCAGGACAAGATGTTCGCGAACCGCCAGCGCTTCCTGAAGGCCGGCATGCGCGTCGTCCCCGTCCCCGCCCGCTGGACCCGCCGGCACTGGGACGCCTGCCTGGGCGACTTCTACGACACCACCATCGCAAGCGCCAACGGCCGCCCCCGTCACTACAAGTACCCCGCCTACCCCGTCCCCAACGCCGTCGCCCCCCGCGGCATCGTCGACGCCATCGCCAAGTACACCAAGCCCGGCTGCACCATGGCCGAGATCGGCCCCGGCTACGGCCTCGTGAGCGAGCACTTCATCGAGCGTGCCGGCCTCTACCACGCCGTCGATTTCTCCGGCGCCGTGCTCTACGACATGTTCGAGCACCGCTTCGGCCGCCACATCGAGAAGATCCGCACCCACCTCGACGCCTCCGCCCGCATGCCCGACATCCCCGACGCCAGCGTCGACGTGCTCTTCAGCTTCGACGTCTTCGTGCACATCAACACCGACGTCGTCTACCAGTTCGCCAAGACCTTCAAGCGCGTGCTCTCCAACAAGGGCGTCGCCCTCATCCACGTCATGGACTGGGACGACTTCTCCATCAGCCAGTGGGAGGAGTACTTCGCCAAGGTCACCATCGGCTACGAGTCCGTGATGCGCTACCACAGCATGGACCAACTCCGCGCCACGGCCCGCGCCGTCGGCCTGAAGGTCGACCTCGAGACCGACTCCGCCTGCCACGGGTATGTCGCAAGATTCAGCGCTTGACGGATACTTGTCCAGGCGGTATTCTCGCTCGCGTGGTGTCACTGTTCGCCCTCACAAGGAACCTGCAATGTTGAAGCCCATGCTCATCGTCACATCCATCTTGGCGACATTCGCTCATGCCCAAGATCTCTTTCAGTGGTCGGCAACCCAAAACCTGCTACCGAACGAAGTTACGTATGGCGGCGGAGTCTACCCGGTTTCACTCAATCGCACTCTTCAGTGTGTGAGTGTGTCTGCGGAACCCTCAGCGCCACCTCAGATCATCACGGGATCTGATCAGGTGTTCATGCGTATGAAAACCATCGCAACATCGGCGTCGGATCCAACGGACTGCCGAGAGGAGTGGGTGTGGAACACGCGACTTCCCTTTAGCTTGATCGACGCATCAGAGGAAGTCTTCGAGTTCACGGCCCAGATGGTGCTGTCTGATCATGTCGACAACGCTCAGATTCTTAAGGCAGGGTTTGAATTCGGCGTCGCTGACGACGACGGACTTTTTCTGTGGTTGAAGATGACCGACTCTGGAGTGTATCTGACCGAAACTGAGTACGCGGCCCCTAGAGCTGACCTGATGCAGGTTCCGACCGTCGATCCGGGGATCTTGCACAGCTATAGGGTCATCGTCAAAGACGGTGACGTCACGGTCTTCGTCGACAACATTCAACGGTTGACTTACTCCCTGGAAACGCCGGTAGCTCTTGCCCCTGTTGAAGGGAGAGGCAAGTTCTACTTCGGCGACTTCAGCGAGGAGGCGGGTGCTCAGGTCCGTATCTTCTCTGTGAGCATGAAGACAGAAACCCCCATCGATGCCGAGTGCGACGAGGCTGACTTCAATGGCGATACGATTCCTGGCGACATCTTCGATCTTTTTGACTTCCTTGCTGCACTCGACGCCTGCGCTAGTTAGGAAAATCACGCTTCCCCTCGAACTCATGTCAAGTTGGGTGTAGAAGAAACCATGGGTATGAGCAGCGTCGCCGCTCATGCTCAGTCTGGGAACGGAATCTCCTTTATGTGCGAGGCGAATTCTTCGGTCATGGAATCTTCCCTCTCTTCCCTCTCTGCCCTCGCCCGGCGTCTTGAACACCTTGCCGCGCTCGATCGCGCCGGCCAGCTCTTCACGCTCGACGCTCTCCCGGCGCTCTCCCGACTGCAAGCCCGCAACGACCAACTCTCCGCCGAGGCCGATCGCCTTCGCCGCGTCAGCACCTTCCTCCGCGACCGCCTCCTCCACCACGCCGCACGCCGCCTCGCCGCCAAGGGCCACACCCGCATCGCCCTCCTCGGCGCCGGCTACCACACCCAGCCCATCACCGAGCAGCCCTGGGCCTTCCACGGCCTGCGCGTCACGCTCATCCTCGACGACAACCCCCCCGCGCCCGCCCTCCGCGGCGTGCCCGTCCGCCGCCCCGACCAGCTCTCCGCCGAAGAGCTCGCCTCCTTTGACACCGTCGTCATCTCCTCCGACAGCGCCGAGCCCATGCTCGCCGCCCGCGCCGCCGCCCTTTTCGCCGGCACAAAGCCCATCGAACGCATCTACGGCGACCTCGACGACTTGCTCGACCCAGACGCCGCCCACGCCCGCGTCGCCCGCCACCTCGGCAACGACGCCGAAACCGCCGCCTGGCTCCTCGCCAACCGCATGGAGCGTCAGGACAGCACGCTCCCGTTGGTCGACCCGCGTATCGCCGAGATCCACGTCCGCCGCTACGAGTTCGCGGCCGCCTTCGCCGCCGGCCGCCGCGTGCTCGACATCGCCAGCGGCCTGGGCTACGGCTCCGCGCTGCTGCACGAGCGAGGCCGCGCCGCCGCTGTCCTGGGCGTTGAGCCGGACGCGACCGCCGTCTCCTACGCCTCGCGCCGCTTCGGCTCCCCGAACGTCACCTTCCGAACGGGAATCGCCGAAAAGATCCCCCTCCCCGACCGCTCCGTCGACCTCGTCGTCAGCTTCGAAACCCTCGAACACGTCAACGACCCCGACGCCATGCTGACCGAGATCGTGCGCACACTCTCACCCGGCGGCACCGCGATCATCTCCGTCCCCAACGAAGATTCGCCGCAGCCCCACCACAAGCGCCACTACGACTACGCCGCCTTCCGCAAGTTCCTCATGGGCTACTTCTTGGAGCCGGAGGACTGGGCGCAGGTCGAACAGGACGAGCCCCGCACCTTCGGCCGCCCGCCCGGCTTCTACCGCATCGATGCGCACAGCCCGCGCCCCGACCACCTCCTGATGGTGTGCAAGGGCATCAAGGACCGACCCCGCGCGTAGGGGCCCACGAAGGGCCCCCGGGGCCGGCGGCCTCGCCCCGCCCGCTCGCACACCGAAGGGCGCACGCGATGCACACCAGCCCCATCTCCCCGCCAACGTCGCACAAACAAGCGCTCATCGAGCACGTCGCCGCGCAGCGGTGGTGGCCCGCCCTGCGCCTGGGCCTCGCCCTGCACCGCGCCTCGCCCGCCGACGCCGGGGTCCGCTTCCTCACCGCCTCCGCCTGCGCCGCGCTCGGCCTGCGCACGCCCGGCGAGCGTCTGCTCGAAGGTCTTCCTCCCGCCGCCGCGGCCGACCCACGCATCGCGCAGCTTGTGGGGCGACTCCGCACGCTGCGCGACACGCGCCAGCCCCCCGCCGAACGCGCCGAGCGTGTGCGCGCCGCCCTCGCGTCCACCGGTGCCCCGTTGGTCCCGCCCGAAGCAGTGGGGGCCTTCCTCGCCGAAGACGCCGCGTGGACCTGGTGCGAAGCCACCGACGGCAACGTCGTCGGCCTCCCTCCGCCCAGCGCCGCACCCCTGCACCTCGCGTGGGCCCACGACGCCCGGGGCCCGGCCGACGCCGCGCCGCCCGCGCAACGCAGCCGCGCCGGCATCGGCCCGACCATCGTGCTCGCGGGGTTGGGCCCGCCGTGGCAACTGCCGCGCACCGCCGCGTTCGTGCGCGATTCGGCGGGCCACCGCAGCCCCGTGCACATCGTTGAGCCCGACACGACCACCCTGCTGCGCGCGCTCGCCGCCGTCGATCTCGCGGCCGATCTCGCCGCCCTTTCGCCGCGGTGGCACGTCGGCCCGGGCGCCGTGGAGTCCGCCGCCGCCGCGCTCGCCGAGCGTCTGCACCACCGCGCCCACGCCACGCTGCTGACATCGCTCCCGCCCGAGGCGACCGAGCCGTGGGTCACGGTGCTTGCCGGCCGCCTCGCCGCGTTGGAAGCCCGCCGCGAGCACGAGACCGCCGCGCTCCGCGCCGCCCTGCTGGGTGGGGCGGCTCTCCGAGCCGCCGCGTCGTCTCCCGCTTCCATGGCCGAAGATCCGCCCTCCCCGTCCGGCTCCCTGCGCGTCCTCATCTTCACCCACCGCCACTCGACGTTTGTCCGCCACAGCTCGGCCGACATCGCCTCCGCCTTCCGCCGCCTGGGCCACGCCGCCCGGGTCGTTGAAGAGGCCGACGACCACAGCGTCCTCACCGCGGGCCTCATGCTCCGCGAGGTGGTGGACTTCAAGCCCGACCTGATCGCGACGATCAACTACACGCGCGACCTGCTGAAGCCACTCGCCGACGTGCCCATCCCCTGGCTCTGCATCGTGCAGGACAAGATGCCGCACCTTGTCACCGCGCCGCAGCGGCCCGCGGGCGACCTCGACTTCGGCGCGGGCCACGCCTTCCCCGAGATGTTCGAGCGCGGCGTGCTGCACCCCGACCGCTTCGTGCCCTTCCCCGTCGCGGTCGACCCCGAAAAGTTCCACGCCGGCCCCGCCGACCCCGCGCTGCTCGAACGCTTCGCGTGCGACCTCGCCTTCGTCAGCAACCACGGCGAGCACCCGCGAGCCATGCACGACCGCCTCGTCCGCGAGGCCTCCGCCGACTGGCCCGACGCCGAGCGCACGCTCGCGCCGATCTACGACGCCGTGGCGGCGGGCCTCGCCGCGGGCGACCTTGACGCCGGCCCGGCGCACTGGGCCGCAAAGATCATCGAGGGGGCCGTCGAGACCGCGCCGCTCCGCGCCGCCGGCGTGGACGTCGAGCGACTCGCGGACTTTTACGTGTGGCCCGTCGCCGAGCGCATGCTGCGGCACCGCACGCTCGAAGAGGCGAGCGAGCTCTGCCGCCGCCGCGGCTGGACGCTCCGCATCTTCGGCCGCAACTGGGAGACGCACCCCACGCTCGCCGCGCACGCCGCGCCGCCGCTGGACCACGGCGAGGAACTGCGGGCGTGCTACCAGGCCGCGCGGGCCCACCTGCATATTTCGATCTTTGCGCCCGTCCACCAGCGCGTGATGGAGTGCGCCCGCTCCGGCGGCCTGCCGCTCATCCGCTTCCTGCCGAGCCATCTGTCGTCGCTGGCCGAGGTCGTCGCACGCGACGGGCCCTGGCACGCGACGGCTCCCGAAGCGCCCGCCGACCACTGGCGGCTGCACCAGCCCTACCAGCTCATCAGCCTGCGCGGCGACCGCAGCACCGCGGCCGTGCAGGCGAGCGACCACGCCGCGTACTTGCGCTTCCTGCGCCTCCGCGCGACGATGGGCCTGCCCAAGCTGAACATCCAGTGGCAAGACTGGCTCTGGTTTGACGCGGCGCACGCCGACGCGTTCAGCCGCGAGCGGCCCCGCGTCGAGGGCGACGCGCACCTCACGAGGCTCGTGCCCGAGCCGGCCGAGGTCTGCTTCCGCACGCCCGAGCAACTGGCGGCGTTGCTCGACCGCGCCGCGCAGCGGCCCGAGTGGCGGGCCAACGCCTCACGCATGATCGCCCGCCGCGTCGACGAACACTTCACGACCGACGCGCTCGCCCGGGCCGTCGTGCGCATGGTGGCCCCGACCCTCGCCGCGCGGCCCGGTGTGCCGCGTCCGCCCGTTGCTGCCGCCGCCGCTGCCGCGATGCCCGCCGCCTGACGCCCAGGACCCACGCCGCATGGAGATCTGCGTCCTCATCCCGTCCGCCGGCCGCCCGGACAAGCTCCGCCGCTGCCTCCGCGCGCTCGCGGCGCAGCGGCCCGCGCCGCCCTCACGCGTCATCGTCGCGCTGGACGGCGGCACGGAGCGCGACGCGGCCGAGCTCGCCGAGGCCCTGGAGGCCGAGCCGCCGATGGGCCTGGGCGAGCGGCTCGAGCTGCTCGTCTTCCCGAAGGTCGGCCTGATCGAGCTGCGGGCCCGCATGATCGAGATGGTCCACGAGCCCGTCTTCCTCTCGCTGAACGACGACGTCGTCCCCGGGCCCGGGCTGCTCGCGGCCCACGCGCAGGCCCACGCCCGCGCGGGCTCGCCCCGCACGCCGCGGCTGGTCTGCGGCTCGTCGCCCTTCCTGCCGGTGCCGAACGCGTCGCTCTTCGACGAGCTGGTCCGCCGCACGGGGCTGATTTTCTTTGATCCCGCGCGGGCCGCCGACCCCGTCACGGGCCGCGTCTCCTACCGCCACTGCTTCGGCCTCAACTTCTCGGCGCCGACCGCCGCCGTGCGCGAGGCCGGCGGCTTCACCGGCCTGACCAACGCCTACGGCTACGAGGACATCGAGCTCGCCTACCGCCTCGGCGAGACGCACAACGCCGCGGTCCTGTACGCGCCCGACGCCCGCGCCGACCACGATCACCGCTACACGCCGGTGGACCTGCTGCGACGCGAGTACGAACTGGGCCGCGCCGCCGCGGCGTTTGCGCGGGTGAGGCCCGGCTTCACGGCGTCGCTCTTCGGCCGCGACATCCTCGCGGCGGACGAGCTTGCCTTCGCCCGGGCCGCGCTGCGCCACGAGCGGCGCGACGCGGAGCGGATCGAGCGGTCGGTGCTGCGCCTGGCCGACATCCCTGCGGAGGCGGTTGACCCCAGCAGCGGCGTGCTCGACATCATCGCCGAGCACTGGGTGCTGCTGAAGCGCTGCCTCTGGCGTTGGGGAGTGCTGGACGGTTCGGCCGGCGTGCCGAGGCGCTGGGGCCTGCTCAGCGAGGGGGCCGCGGTCGAGCCCGTGGCGGCCTAAGTGGCGGCCTGAGCGGGACGCGGGCCTGCTTGGGGGCTCAGGCCGCTTGATCCGGCGCGGGCCGTTCGGCCGTCGAAGTGCCCGCCGCGGCGAGCGCGGCCTCGGTGCGGTCGGCGGCGAGCTTGGCCGCGAGCCGCGCGGCGGAGGGCACGTTCACGTCGCTCGCGAGGCCGACCTTGGACATCGCCCAGATCAGCACATAGCTGGCGTCAAACTGCCACCACTTCAGCCCGTGCCGGGCGGAGGCGGGGAAGGCGTGGTGGTTGTTGTGCCACCCCTCGCCCATGGCGAGCACGCCGAAGACGGCGTTGTTCCGGCTCTCGTCGTGGCTTCGGAAGGGTCGCGTGCCCCAGATGTGGCACACGGAGTTGATGCTCCAGGTGACGTGGTGCAGCAGCAGCACACGCACGAGCCCGCCCCACAAGAAGCCCAGGAAAGCCCCGAGCCACGACTGCGTCACGAGCCCGGCGATGATCGCCGGCACCGCGAGCCCGGCCAGGGCCCACAGCGGGAAGGTCACGCTCAGGAAGCGGCACATCGGGTCTGACTGCAGGTCCTTGACGTACCGGGCCAGCGGCGCCGGCACGCAGGACAGGCCGTCGCGGGCCGTCACGAACGTGTGCGAGTCGAAGATCCAGCCGATGTGCGCGTGCCACAGGCCCCGCAGCGTGCCGATCAGGTCGTCGCCGTGGGTGTGAGGCGAGTGTGGGTCGCCCTCGTCGTCGCTGTGCTGGTGGTGCTTGCGGTGCGTCGCGACCCACTGCAGCAGAGGCCCCTCGACCGCCATCGACCCGAGCGCCCCGAGCACGGCCTGCACCGCGCGAGACGTGCGGAAGCTCTTGTGCGTGAAATAGCGGTGGTAGCCCACCGTCACGCCCAGGGCGCTCAGCACATACCCGCCCAGCAGCAACCCCAGATAAAGCCAGTTGAACGCCGCGCCCCAGAGCATCGCGATCGCGACCACCAGCCCGATCAGCGGCACCACCACCGCGGCCAGATTGATGAGCCGGAGCACGAGCGAGCCGCCGGGCCGGTCGTTCGCCGGGTGCTGTGCGGCGTGCGCCGCCGTCACGGCCGACGCGGCGTCGGCAGCGGGCGCGATCGGAGAGAGATTGTCCGCGCTGCCCGCGATCGGGCTTGCAACCGTTGTCGGCATGCGTCGAGCGTCCTGTGTGGGGGCCTCGGTTCGAGCCATACGCCCGAAACATCGGCAAATCGGACGCGGCATGGTGAGACGCCGCGACCGTTGTGTTCAGCGGGTTGTTCAACCCGATCGGTTCAATGCTGGGCCGCGACGCAGGCCGAGGCCGCGACGCGGGCACCGGGTCCGCACTGCCATGTCGCCCGTGAACGCTGCACCGATGCAGGCCCGGGTTGATGGCGTGTGCGGGGGCTCGGTTTACCAGCGGCTGTCGCGGCCACCGCCGCCGCCGCCACCACCGCCGCCGCCGTAGCCGCCGCGGCTCCCGCCGCCGCCGCCGCCACCGTAGCCGCCGCGGCTCCCGCCGCCGCCGCCGCCACCGTAGCCACC
>CAZCBN010000006.1:648-50213 GCA_964496975.1 uncultured Phycisphaeraceae bacterium | reverse complement strand
ACTTTGCGCTCTCCGAAGCGGCTGCGCGGCGCGACGAGTCGGCCGCGCGCGCACGGGCCGAGACGGAGCGGGCCGTCGCCCAGGCCGTGAACGACTTTTTGAACGACGACCTGCTGCTCGCCGCGGACCCCGACCGCGACGGGCCCGGCGTGACGGTGGCGGCGGTGCTGGACCGGGCCGCGGCGACGGCGGCGGGACGCTTCGCGGACAACCCGGCGGTGGAGTCACGCGTCGCGGCGGTGCTGGGGCGGGCGTACACGGCGATCGGCCTGCCCGACAAGGCGGAGCCGATGCTGCGGCGCGCGCGCACGCTGCTGTCGACCCCGGGGGGCTTGGGATCGCAAACCGGCGCGGCGTCCGGCGCGGCGCAGCGCGCGCTGTGGGACGTGGAGACGCTGCTCGTCGAGTCGCTCTGGCGGCGGGGCCTGCACGAGGAGGCGCTCGAGATCGCCCGGGGCGTGGAGGCCGCGACGGCGGGGTTGCCATCGACCGACCCCGAGCGCATGGACGCGGTGGTGCAGCTCGCCAACGCGCAGAAGTACGCGGGCGACCTGGACGCGGCCGACGCGTTGTACCGCACGGGCGTGGCGCTCCGCCGGGCGGGGCTCGGGCCGACACACGAGCGGACGCTGATCGCCGAGTACGACCTGTCGCTGCTGACGGTGGCGCGGGGCGAGCGGGCCCGGGCGGCGGGCGACGCGGCGGGGGGCGAGGCGCTGATCGAGCGCGGGCTCGCGGAGATGCGCGAGGCGGCGGCGCGGGCCCGGGGGGCGCTCGGGCCGACGCACTCGCACACGCTGGCGTGCGACTCGGAGGTGGCGGCGCAGCTCAACCGGCTGAACCGGTTTGACGAGGCGGTGCCGATGTACGAGGCGCTCATCCTGGCGATGGACGAGGGGCTGGGGCCGCGGCACTGGCGCACGCTGCAGGCGGTTGCGAACTTCGGGCGGCTCTTGCAGAAGGCGGGCCGGGAGGCCGAGGCACGGCCGCGGCTTGAGCGCGCGCTCGCGGGCTTCCGCGAGTGGCAGGGGCCAGCGTCGGCGGGGACGCTCGTCATCACGGGGTGGCTTGCGCAGTCGGCCGAGGCGGCGGGTGACCATGACGCGGCCCGCGCGGCGCTTTCGGCGGGGTACGAGGCGGCGAACGCGGCGGCGCGGCATGCGGGGGCGGCGGACATGGCGCGCGCGCTGGCGGCGCATGCGCGGCGGACCGGCGACGAGACCGCCGCGGCGGCGTGGGAAGGGCGTGCGGCGGATGCCGATCGCGCGGCGGCGGCGGCCGCTGGGACGGGTGGGTGAGGCGGCGCGGGGTTTCGCCGGGAGGGAGGGGTTGCGGGGCCCGAACTTGCTCCGAATCTGTCGGGTTTGGGGTTTATCCGTGCAACCGCGGGGACGATGTGGGACAATGCTTGGGTGAGCGGCCGACGGGCCGGGTCGCTTTGGGCGTGGCACGGCGATGTCGGGCCTGAAGGACGCTGGGGCGGCGGTCGCGAAAAGGAGCACAGCGGCATGCGGGCGAACAAGTACACGGTCGCGGGCCTCGGGCGCTGGAACTGGGCCTTGGCGGCGTTGCTTCGGGCGGGGGGGGCCGGGCTCTCGGGCGTGTCGGTTGCGGTGGTCGCGGGTCTGGCGACGCTGCCGGCGGCGGCGCAGGTGGCGGAGGACGCCGCGGCGGTCGCGATGAAGCGCGAGACGATGACGAAGCTGCTGCGGCGGGTCACGATTGATCTGCAGGACCAGCGGCTCGAGGACGTGGTGCAGTTCATTGAGACGGTGACGCAGACGGACCTGGACCCGATCTGGGCGGACGACCAGCCGGACGGGGTGGGGCTGGACAAGGACTTCGGCGTGACGCTGAAGGCGCGGAACCTGACGGCGCTGGCGCTGCTGGAGCAGGTGCTGGACCGGGTGAACCGCGCGGACACGGGGGACTCGTCGACGTGGCAGTTCACGCCGTACGGGGCGTTTGAGTTCGGCCCGCGCGAGGCGCTGAACCGCCGGCGGTTTGTCGTGGTGTACGACCTGAACGACATGCTGGTGGAGGTACCGGACTACACGAACGCGCCGGACTTTGACCTGCAGTCGGCGTTCCAGAACTCGGGCCAGCAGGGCGGCGGGGGCGGCGGGCAGAGCCCCTTCCAGCAGAACGACCAGGAGGACGCCGAGCGGCGTTCGCTCGAGGATCGCCTGCAGCAGGTCGTCGACATTCTCGTGGAGACGGTCGAGCCCGAGCAGTGGGCCGACGCGGGCGGGTCGGCGGCGACGTGGCGCGACCTGCGCGGCAGCCTGATCGTGAACGCGCCCGACTACATCCACCGGCAGATCAACGGGTACCCCTGGTGGCCTTCGACGATGCAGCGCGTGAGCGGCGCGGGCGGGACGCGGGCGGTGACGTTCGACGCCCCGACCGGGCTGAGCCAGTCCCCCGCGGCGACGTCGGGCGGGACGGGCACGGCGCCCTGAGGCCGCGGGGCTGAGGGTGGGGCTGAGGGTGGGGCCGGCGCGTTTGGGCGTCGGGCTGGCCTGCGAATGCCTGCACAACGGCCGCGACACGCGTGACACGCGCGGCGCACGCGACGGGGCGTGAACGCTTCGAGCGACGCGGTGCGCCGACGGTGACGGCTGAGGGCGTTCTCGGCGTTGGGCGCGAGCGGCCACGTCGCCGTGGCTGTCGTCGGTGCGGCGGCGCGGGCCCGTGTGCGGGGCGGGTGTGCGGGGCGAGGTGGGTGGCCCTGGCTGTGGGCGTTAGGCGGTGGCCTCGTCGACGGTGATGCAGGAGCACATGATGTTGCGGTCGCCGTAGGGGTTGTCGACGCGGGCGACGCTGGGCCAGAACTTGTTTCTGCGGAGGCCCGGGGCGGGGTAGGCGGCGGTCTCTCTGGAGTAGGGGTGGTGCCACTCGTCGGCGGCGACGGCGGCGATGGTGTGGGGGGCGTGCTTGAGGGGGTTGTTGTCGCGGGGCCACTCGCCCGACTCGATGCGGCGTGCCTCGTCGGCGATGGCGAGCATGGCGTCGCAGAAGCGGTCGAGCATGGGCTTGGGCTCGCTCTCGGTGGGCTCGACCATGAGGGTGCCGGGGACGGGCCAGCTCATGGTCGGGGCGTGGAAGCCGTAGTCCATGAGGCGCTTGGCGAAGTCGTCGATCTCCAGGGCGGCGGACTTCTTGAAGGGGCGGCAGTCGAGGACGAACTCGTGGGCGACGAGGCCCTTGTCGTTGTGGAAGAGGACGTCGTAGGCGGCCTCGAGGCGCTTGGCCATGTAGTTGGCGGAGAGGATGGCGACCTCGCTCGCCTTGCGCAGGCCGGCGGAGCCCATCATGGCGATGTACATCCAGGGGATGACGAGGATGGCGGCGGAGCCGTAGGGGGCGGCCGAGACGGCGCCGACGGCGTGGGGGCCGGTGCCGGCGGGCTTTGCGACGGCGTGGCCCGGGAGGAAGGGGGCGAGGTGTGAGGCGACGGCGATGGGCCCCATGCCGGGGCCGCCGCCGCCGTGGGGGATGCAGAAGGTTTTGTGGAGGTTCATGTGGCAGACGTCGGCGCCGATGGCGGCGGGGCTGGTGAGGCCGACCTGTGCGTTGAGGTTGGCGCCGTCCATGTAGACCTGGCCGCCGCGCTCGTGGATGATGGCGCAGATGTCCTTGATGTTGTCCTCGAAGAGGCCGCAGGTGCTGGGGTAGGTGACCATGAGGGCGGCGAGATTCGCCGCGTGCTCGTCGGCCTTGGCGCGGAGGTCGTTGATGTCGACGGCGCCGTTGGGGAGGTTCTTCACGCCGACGACCTTCATGCCGGCGATGACGGCGCTGGCGGGGTTGGTGCCGTGGGCGCTCTCGGGGATGAGGCAGACGTTCCGGTGGGTGTGGCCGTTGGCGAGGTGGTAGGCGCGGATGACGAGGAGGCCGGCGTATTCGCCCTGGCTTCCGGCGTTGGGCTGGAGGGAGACGGCGGCGAAGCCGGTGATGTCGGCGAGCCAGCGTTCGAGGTCGGCGAAGAGGTCGGCATAGCCCTGCCACTGGTCGGCGGGGGCGAAGGGGTGGAGGTGGGCGAACTCGGGCCAGGTGACGGGGAGCATCTCGCTGGTGGCGTTGAGCTTCATGGTGCATGAGCCGAGGGGGATCATGCTGTGGACGAGGCTCAGGTCGCGGGACTGGAGCTCGTGCATGTAGCGGAGGAGCTCGGTCTCGCTGTCGTGGGTGTTGAAGACGGGGTGGGCGAGGTAGGGGGTGGTGCGGGCGAAGACGGGCGGGATGTCGAGCCGTGCGGCGGCGAGGAGGGCGTCGAGGTTGTCGCCGCCGCGGCTGCCGAAGGCCTCGAGCAGGTCGGCGAGGAGGGCGCGGTCGGCGGTTTCGTCGAGCGTGACGCCGACGGTGCCGTCGCCGAAGTCGCGGAGATTGACGCGGCGCTGGCGCGCGGCGTGGAGCACCGCGGCGGCGTCGCGGCCGACGGGGCGGACGCGGAGGGTGTCAAAGACGAGGTGGTCGTCGATGTGATGGCCCAGGGCGAGGAGGCCGGCGCGGAGGGTCTGGGTGTAGGCGCGGACGCGCTCGGCGATGCGGCGGAGGCCGGTGGGGCCGTGGTAGACGGCGTAGAAGCCGGCCATGACGGCGAGGAGGACCTGGGCGGTGCAGATGTTGCTGGTGGCGCGGTCGCGCTTGATGTGCTGCTCGCGTGTCTGCAGGGTGAGGCGGTAGGCGGGGCGGCCCTGGGCGTCGCGCGAGACGCCGACGATGCGGCCCGGCATGCGGCGGACGTGGTCCATGTGGGTGGCGAGGAAGGCGGCGTGCGGGCCGCCGAAGCCCATGGGGACGCCGAAGCGCTGGGCGCTGCCGACGGCGATGTCGGCGCCCCACTCGCCCGGGGGCCTGAGCAGGCAGAGGGCGAGGGGATCGCAGACGGCGACGACGACGGTGCCGGCGGCCTTGGCGGCCTTGGCGAGGTCCTCGTAGCACTCGACGCGGCCGTCGGTGGTGGGATAGGAGAGGAGCAGGCCGGCGAAGCCGCCGCCGCTCTCGGGGTCAAAGGTGGACGTCGGGGCGACGTGGACGGCGACGCCCATGGAGTCCATGCGGGTCTTCACGGCGTCAATGGTCTGGGGGTGGCAGTCGGAGGCGACGAAGACGCGGTGGGGCCGGGCGGCGGCGATGTTGACGGCCATGGTCAGGGCCTCGGCGGCGGCGGTGCCCTCGTCCAGCAGGCTGGCGTTGGCGACGGCGAGGCCGGTGAGGTCCGCGATCATGGTCTGGAAGTTGATGAGGGCCTCCATGCGGCCCTGGGAGATCTCGGCCTGGTAGGGCGTGTACTGGGTGTACCAAGCGGGGTTTTCCAGCACGTTGCGCAGGATGACCGACGGCGTGACGGTGCCGTGGTAGCCCAGGCCGATGCAGGAGCGGTAGACCTTGTTCTTGTCGGCCATGGCGCGGAGGCGCTGGATGGCCTCGTGCTCGCCCATCGGGCGGCCGACGGCGAGATCCCGGCGCTCGCGGATGGCGGCGGGGACGGCGTCGGCGATGAAGGCGTCCATCGAGGCGTAGCCCAGGGCGGCGAGCATCTCGGCGCACTCGGCGTCGGTCGGGCCGATGTGGCGGGGGATGAAGCCGTCGATGGCGTCGAGCAGGGTGGGGCCGACGTCGCGGACGTCGGCGGCGCCCGGGGAGGGGGCTGGGTTATGGGCTGGGCGGGCGGCGCCGTGGCCCGGGGCGTGGCCCGGCGTGTGGGACGAGCCGGCGATGGTTTCAGGCCCAGACCCGCGACGAACGTCGATCGTGCTCATGCCGCCTCCAAGGGCCCCGCGGGCGGGCCACGCCGCGCCGGCGAACCCGCCCGGTCTGCGTGGCCGCCGCCGGCCTGACGGTCAACCGTAGTGACGCGGAGTGGCTTCGCCCACCCCGGCGCGCACGATGCGGGGCGGGGGAGGCTCCGGGGCGGCGTGCGGGCGGGGAGCGGCACTATCGTTCCCGATGCTCGCACGCGATGGGTTGGTTTCGCTCGCGGCCTTGGCCTGCCTTTGGACCCTCACGACGGCGGGTGCGGCTCCCCCGCCCGCCCCCACGGCCGCGGCGGCTTCGTCGGGCGACCCGGCCGGGCCGGCGACGGCGGACGACCTGCGGGCGTACACCGACCACCTGCGGCGGCTCTCGGACGTGGAGACGATGGCCGGCCGGCTGCCGGGCACCCCGGGCAACGAGGCGGCGGCGGCGTACCTGGAGGGGCACTTCCGCTCGCTCGGGCTCTTGCCGCTGTTCACCGAGACGACGGTCGCCGCGGACGGAACGGAGGTGCTGACGCCCAACGCCGCGTGGCGGCAGCCGTTTGACATGGGGCAGCAGACGACGCTGGAGTCGGCCGAGGCGGAGGTGCGGCTCGCGGAAGGGGAGGCGTCGCTGCCGCTGGTGATCGGCGAGGACTTCAACCCGCTGGGGTACGGCTCCGGGGGGGACGTGGACCTGCCGCTGGTCTTTGCGGGCTACGCGGTGGCGGCGGGGCCGCGGGGGTACCTGGGCTTTGCGCCGCTCGAGGACTTTTCGGGCAAGGCGGTGATGGTGCTGCGGTTTGAGCCCATGGACGCCGAGGGCCGCAGCCGGTGGACGGAGGAGGCGGGGCGTTGGTCGGTGGACGCGTCGCTCGACGCGAAGTTCGCGGCGGTGACGCGCCGCGGGGCGGCGGCGGTGGTGCTGGTGTCGCCCCCGGGGGCGGATGACACGCGGGCGGGGACGCTCGAAACGCTGGAGTCCACGCCGGCGTTCGGGGATCCGTACGAGGTGCCGATCATTCACCTGAGCGCGGCGAAGGCGGACGAGATCATCCGCCGCGCGACGGCGTCGGAGGTGCCCCCGGCTCAGGGCGAGGGCGAGGCCGGCGCCGCGGGGGAGGATGGGGCGGCGGCCTCGGCACCGCCGGCGCGGGGGCCGAAGGCGGCGCCGACGATCCCGCCGGGGCCGACGGACCTCGCGACGCTGATCGAGGCGGCGAACCTGGGGCGGGCCGTGAAGGAACTGCCGGGGGCGCGGCTCGCGCTCAAGAGCGGCATCGTGCGGCGGCCCGTGACGGCGGAGAACGTGGGCGCGGTGCTGCCGGGGCGGGGGGCGCTCGCCGACCAGCACGTCATCGTCGGGGCGCACTTTGACCACGTGGGGCCGGGGCGGTTTGGCTCGACCACGCCCGATCGCGCGGGCGAGGTGCACCCCGGGGCGGACGACAACGCGTCGGGCTCGGCCGGGCTGCTGCTGGCGGCGAGCCGGCTGGCGGAGCGGTACGTGGCGCTGCCGAGCGACGCGCCGGCGCGGACGATCGTCTTCCTGGGCTTCAACGCCGAGGAGTCGGGGCTTCGCGGGTCGAGGCACTATGTCGAGTCGCCGGCGTTGCCGCTGGAGCGGGCGACGCTGATGGTGAACCTGGACATGATCGGCTCGCTGCGCGACACGCTCGAGGCCGAGGGCGTCGGGACGGCCGAGGGCCTGCAGCCGCTGGCGGAGCGGCTCTTTGACGAGGCGTTGCTGCCGGCGTCGACAAGCCTGCGGCCGGGCACGCCGAGGTCGGACCAGGCGCCGTTCGCGGAGAAGCAGGTGGCGACGCTGTTCTTCACGACGGGGCTGACGGAGACGTACCACTCGCCGGGCGACACGTTCGAGACGATCAACACCGACGGGGCGACGCGGGTCGCGGTGATGGCGGCGGACCTCGCGTTCGCCGTGGCGACGGACGGGGCGGCGTTCGCGTATGCCCCGGGCGACGAGCCGCGGCGACAGGCGATCGGCGCGGCGAAACGGGTGCAGGTGCGGGTGGGCATCGCGCCCGGGGACTATTCGAGCCGTGGCGGGGGCATCCTGGTGGCGCGGGTGTTTGACGACACGTCGGCGAGCGAGGCGGGGCTGCAGCAGGGGGACCGCATCATTTCGTGGAACGGGCTGGAGACGCCGACGGTGGAGTCGTGGATGCCGCTGCTGGTGGAGCACGAGCCGGGGGACGAGGTTGAGGTGCAGATTCTGCGGGGCGAAGAGAAGCTGACGAAGACGCTGAAGCTCCGCGCGGCCGAGCGGGCGCGATAGGACGCGCGGCGGGCGGGCCCATCGGCTCGGGCGGATCGGCGCGAATGCATTGGCGTTGCGAGACTCGTTCAGCCCACGCTGGGTCGGGCGAACTCATTCAACCGAACCGGCTCAACCAAACCAGCGGAGCCTCCAGCTCCCCTTCTCGAAGATGACGTCCATGAAGGTGTAGCGGAGGCGTGGGTCGGGCCGCACCTCCAGGCGGAAGACGCTCTTGCCGACCGGGCGCATCAGCATGCCGGGGGTGAACTCGCCGGCGGGCATGCGGGCGAAGAGCCGTCCGACGTCGCGGCGGCGCTTCTTCAGCTCGTCAAAGGCGGTCGCGGGGTCGTAGCCGCGGAGCTGGAACTCTTCACGCGTCAGCTCGCTCAGGATCTGGGTGGCGAAGACGTCGCGGGCGTCTTCGTCCAAGGCGCGGTTCAGGTTGTTGATGAGGTCGCGCACCGTCTTGGACGTGACGGTGACCTGCTCCGTGCGCTCGTCGACGGCCCAGGGCTCGGCGACGGCGGCGAGGGCGTCGGGCGTGCCGTTGCCGCCGTCGTCGACGACGGGGGTGCCGACGACCGCGCCGGGGAGCGAGCTCATAAAAGGCTTGTAGCGGACGACGCGCTCCTCGGTGCAGCCCGCGAGCACGGTCAGGCACGCCGCGCCGGCAACGACGCCGCGGGCGAGGCTGTGCGGGCCGCGCGCCGTCACGCCGCCGGCCCCCCCACTGGTGCCGGGGCGGCGTGGGCCGGGCTGGAGTGGGCCGGGGCGGCTTGTCCCCCGGCGACGGGGATCGTCACCGGCCCCGCGGCGAGGCGGCGCCACGCGTCGTGCAGGGCAAGGCCCGGGCTGACCTCGGGGAAGTCGGCCCGCCAGTGGCAGCCGCGACTCTCCTGTCGCCACGACGCGGACCGCGTGACGAGCGCGGCGGCGAGCAGGAGGTTCTGCGTCTCCCAGCCGGTGGGGTCGTCGAAGATCTTGTCGAGCGTGTAGCGGGCCCACAAGTTGCACATCTCGGCGGCGTCGGCGAGCTTCGGGCCGGTGCGCTCGATGCCGACGTTCCGCCACATCGCGCTGCGGAGGCTGCTGCGGACGTCCGTCAGGTCGAGCTCGCCGTGGTCGCTCGGGCGGATGTCGCTGACGACGGGGACGGGCTTCCACACCGCGCCGGGGCCGCTGGCGACGGCGGCGGCGCGGGCTAGGGCGCCGGCGCGGGCGCCGTCCACGAGCCCCTCGAGCAGCGAGTTGCTCGCGAGGCGGTTGGCGCCGTGCAGGCCCGTGCTCGCGGCCTCGCCCACGGCGAGCAGGCCCGGGACGTCGGTGCGTCCGTCGGCGTCGGCGCGCACGCCGCCGACCATGTAGTGGGCCGCGGGGTGCACGGGGATGGGGTCGCGCGCGGGGTCGATGTCAAACTTTCGCAGCGAGGCGTGGATGGACGGGAACCGCGCGGCGAAGTCGTGCACGGGCCGCGCGTCGAGCCAGACGTGCGTGCCGCTGCCGCCGGCCCCGCCGTGCTTGGCGATCTGGCGCACGATGGCGCGGCTGACGATGTCGCGCGGCGCGAGGTCGGCCAGCTCGTGCACGCCCGTCATGAAGCCGCGGCCCGAGGCATCCACAAGGACGGCGCCCTCGCCGCGGACGGCCTCGCTGATGAGCGTGCGCGGGGCGCCGGGCAAATAGAGCACCGTGGGGTGGAACTGGACAAACGCCATGTCCTGCACGGTGGCGCCGGCGCGGTAGGCCATGGCGACGCCGTCGGCGGTGGCGGCGCGGGGGTTGCTCGTCTCGCGGTAGACCTGGCCCGCGCCGCCGCTGGCGAGGATGGTGGTGCGGGCCCAGATCATCTGCAGGCCGTACTTGGGGTGGTGCGTGACGGCGCCGAGCACGGTGCTGCCCGGCTCGTTGCTGGGCGTGATGAGGTCGAGCGCGAAGCAGCCCTCAAAGACGCGGACGCCCGGCGTGCGTCGGGCCCGGTCAAGCAGCAGACGCTGGAACTCGGCGCCGGTCGCGTCGCCGTCGGTGTGGTAGATGCGCGAGGCCGAGTGCCCACCCTCGCGGCCCACGAGCAGCGCCCCGTCGGCGGCGCGGTCGAACCGCGCGCCCCAGGCGATCAGCTCCTGCATGCGGGCCGCGCCCTCGCTCACCACGCGGCGCACCGTCGGCTCGTCGGAGAGCCCGGCGCCGGCGACGAGCGTGTCCTCGACGTGCGCGTCGAACGTGTCGTCGACGCGCAGCACCGCGGCCACGCCGCCCTGGGCCCAGGCCGTGTTGGTCTGCGAGAACGCCGACTTGCTCAGGACGATGACGTCGGAAGCCGGGGAGCCGGGCGCGTCGTCGGCGCCGGCGGCGGCGATGGCCGCGCGAAGGCCCGCGACGCCGCCGCCGATGACGAGGGTGTCGGTAAAGATCTGCGGCAGCAGGCTCGACCGGAAGGGGATGAGGTAGCGGCGCTGGTCGAAGATCGGGTCCATCATCGCATCACGTCCATCATCGCGTGGGGTCCGTCCTCATCGTGCGGTGCGCGTCGGCCTTTTGTGACCCAGGACGGGCCGGCGCGGGCGTTGGGGCGCTCGGCGCGGGGAATCAGTGCGCGTGCGACGCGGCGTCGGCCTCGGCCTTGCACCCGCAGCCGGCGCCGCAGCCGCCCTGCTTCATCGCCGTGTCGCAGTCCACCTGCTCGGGCACGCCCAGGAAGCGGAAAACCTTTGCGTTCAGATAGACCGCGTGGTGCTCGATGTGCCAGGTGGCGACCTCGACGAGGTCGCGCACCGTCATCGGGCCGCGCTCGGGGTGCATCGCGCGTCGCTGCCACTGGGCGTCGTCCAGTTGATAGAGCGTGGCGCCCATCGTCATGCGGATGGCGTGGACCGTCGCGGCCATGCCGCCGAGCGGCGTGCGGATCGCCGACGCCCCCTCGCCGCCGTACAGGCCCGAGTCCATGAAGGCCTGCTCGTCCCACAGCTCCAGCAGCGGGCTCTCCTCGGCCAGGGCGCGGCGGATGCGGAAGGCGTAGACCAGCTCCGCGTCCATCAGGTGCGCGAGCAGGGCCCGGCAGCTGAGGCGGCCGACGCCGGCCTCGGGCAAGAAGGACATGTCCGCCCGCTCGGCGTCCAGTTGAAAGACGCGGGGGTCAAAGCGTTCCACGCCGCCGCGGAAGCGGCCCACCAGCTCCGGGACGGACAGGGCGGCGAGGGCCTCGCGCCGCGGCATCACCGCTTCCATCGTCACGCCGCCGGGGCCGTCCACTCGAAAGGTTTGAACGCTCATGGCTTGGTCCTTCGCCGGAAGGGGCTGGGCTGATGCCGAGGCCGCGACATCGGGCCGCGTCGCCCGCCGGCCGGCGCGTCGCCCGCCGGGCATTCAGCAAGCCTACGCCGCACGCCCGCCGCCGCCCGGCTAACCTGCTTCCGACATGCCCGAAGACTCCACCGCCCCCGCCGAACGCCGCCTCGCCCTTCGTGTCGCCACGATGCCCCGGGATACCAACCCGTACGGCACCATCTTCGGCGGGCACATCCTCTCGCTGATCGACCAGGCCGGCGCGGTCGAGGCCCTGACGCACCGCTGGTGCACGTGGGTGACGGCGAGCATCCAGCGCGTGGACTTCAAGGCCGCCGTCCGCCTGGGCGACATCGTGAGCCTGTACACCACGACGCAGCGCACGGGCACGACCAGCGTGACGATTCAAGTCGAGGTTGAGGCCGAGCGGCGCGACACGGGCGAACGCGTCCGCGTCACCGAGGCGACGATCACCATGGTCGCCATCGGCCGCGACGGCAAGCCCACGCCCTTCCGCGAGGCGCCGCCGGCGTTCATCATGGGGGCCATCCCCCGCGGGGCCGTGCCGGGGGCCTAACTTGCCAAAGCCCGACGCCCACGAGCCAAGGTCCGACCCCACGCCCCACACCGCAGCGCCGCCCGCACAAGCCCCCGAAACGAACCCCCCACACGAACCCGGCCCGCCGCCCAGCCCACCCGCCATGCTCGGCCACTTCTTCAAACGCCCCGACGACACGCCCGGCAAGTCCAAGCCGGGCGACGACGCGGCGCCGACCCCCATCGCTGAAAGCCAGCACACCTCCGCCGCGCGGCTCGGGGCTGCCCTGCTCGCCGCGGTGAAGTGTGAGACGGTCTCCGACCGCGAGGCAAAGGTCATCCTCGAAGAGCTGGACGCCGCCGCCCAGACCGCGGCCGTCGCGAAGGTGGCCGTAGACATGGCCGCGGTGCAGGTGCTCACGTCCGCCGGCATCGGCGCGCTGGTGCAGCTCCACAAGCGCCTGGCCCAACGCGGCGGCGCGATGGCCCTGTACCACCTGAACGACGACATCGCCGGCGTGATGAAGCTCACCCGCATGGACCGGCTGTTCACCCTCGCCGCGACGCCCGAGGCCGCGCTCGCCGCCCTCGCCCAGCCTTCCTAAGCCCAGCCTTCCCGAACCCGGCCTTTCCCGAACCCGGCTTTCTTATGCCCAACCGCGCCCCACCCCCGCGCGGGCCCGGCCCGGTACCCTCTTCACATGCCGCGGGCCCGACTGCTCATTCTGCTCTCCGGCTCGGGCCGAACCTTCCTCAATCTGCACGACCGTTCGCTCGCCGGCACGCTGCCGGCCGAGGTCGCCGCGGTCGTCGCCTCTCGCCCCTGCGGCGGACTTGAGCACGCGCAGCGCCGCGGCCTTCCGACGCACCTCATCGCGCGCACGCTGCACGAAACCGAGCTGCTCGACCTCGTCCGCCAGCATCGCGCCGACCTGGTCATCCTCGCGGGCTATCTCCGCAAGCTGCCCGTGCCCGCCGAGCTGCGGGGCCGCATCCTGAACATCCACCCGGGCCTGCTGCCGGGCGACGGCTCGCCGGGCCCGTTCGGGGGCCGGGGCCTGCACGGGCACCACGTGCACGAGGCCGTGCTGGAGGCCTTTCGCCGCGGCGAGGTGGTCGACTCGGGCTGCACCGTGCACGTCGTCACGGCGGAGTACGACGCGGGCCCGGTGCTCGCGCTCGCCCGCTGCCCCGTTGAGCCGGGCGACACGCCCGACACGCTCGCCGCCCGCGTCTTCGCGCTGGAGCTTGAGACCTACCCGGCCGCCATCGCCCGCTACCTCGCCGAGGGCCTGCCCCACGCCCCGCCGCAACCCAAGGCCCCCACCACCGCAACACCCGCCCCGGCACACCCCACCACCCAACCCAACCGCACGCCGGCCTAACGCAGCCCGCCCACCATGCCCATCGCCCGCCGACACGCCCACCTCGCCGCTGCCCTGCTGGGCTCGCTCGCGCTCGCCGCGGCCGCCCCCGCGCCCGACCCCGCCCCAGATCGGGCCCCCGCCAGCGACCGCGAACTGATCGAGTCCTATGCGCAGCGTCTGCGCGACCGCGAGGCCGCGGCCGACATCGGCCGCCGCGCGATCGCCTCGTACAAGGCGTCAGACTTCGCCGCGGCCGAGGCCCTGTTCCGCGAGCAGGCGGCGCTCGACGCGAGCAACTTTGTCCCCCGCTTCAACCTCGCGTGTGCGCTCGCCGCCCAGAACAAGCCCGACGCGGCGATCGCCGAGCTCGTGCAGGCCGTGGCGCTGGGCTTCGCGAGCCGCCACCAGTTGGAGCACGACCCGGCCCTCGCCCCGCTGCGGGGCCGCGAGGACTTCCGCCGCCTGCTCGCGTCGTGGCCGCAGGTGCTGGACGCGCAGCGCGCGGCCCGCGTGTCCGCCGCGCGAGAGTGGCTCGGCGAGGGCGCGCGCCACACGCCCATCCCCGCCCTGCGGCTCGACGTCTTCTCGGGCCACGAGGCCCGCAGCACGGCCCTCGCCGCCGAAGATGTCCGCCGCGTGGCGCACTGGGCGACGGCCAACCTCTTCACCGACCTCGCCCGGCAAGACCCCGCCGACGTGCCGTGGGTGGTGGTCGCCCTGCCGCAGACCCGCGAGTTCAAGCGATGGGTGCTCGACGCCTTCGGCCCGACGGCCCTGCGGGGCCTCGCGGGCATCGGCGGCGCGTACGAGCACGACGACAAGCGCCTCGTCGCGCAAGACCTCGGCAGCACCCTCCGCCACGAGTTCGTCCATGTCCTGCACTGGCGCGACATGGAGCGCCTGGGCCAGCGCCACGCCATCTGGATCCAGGAGGGCCTCGCCTCCCTCGCCGAAGACCTCGACCCCCCCGTCGGCTGGAAGCCCGACGAAGCGCCGGCGGACGACCTCCTCGCTCAGCCCTCCCTCGCTCAGCCCTCCCAGGCCCCGGCGTCCCTCGCCCCCGCGTGGCAGCCCGCACCCAGTTGGCGCACCAACATCGTGAAGCGTTTGGTCGACGCCGGCCGCCTGCCCACGCTGGAAAAACTCGTCTCGCTCGACCAGCAGACCTTCACCGACCGCCGCCCTCTGGCGCAGTACGCGCAGGCGCGCTGCCTCTTTCTGTACTTGCACCACCAGCGCGTGCTCACGCACTTTTACGCGACGTACACCACGCACCCCGACGCCGGCTACCGCAAAGACCCGTCGGGCCTCGCCGCCCTGCTGCACGCCACGGGCCGATCGGCCGATGACCTGCAGGCCGACTACGAGCGGTGGATCGCCGAGGAGCTCCCCCTCGTCCCCGAGCGCGGCGACGACCTGCCCGTCCGCCTCGGCATCGAGGTGGAAGAAGCCCCCGCGCCTGGTGGAGCAGCGCCCGGCGGCGCCACGCCCGACGGCCTCCGCATCACCAGCCTCACCCCCTCCGCCCGGGCCGAGTCGGGCCTCCGCCGCGGCGACGTCATCCTCGCCCTCAACGCAAGGCCGACGCGGGACATGCAAGAGTTCCTCCGCGTCCTCTCCACCTGCCCCGCCGGCACCCCCATCACCCTCGACATCCGCCGAGGCCGCCTGCACCAGCAGAGCACGCGAACGCCGACGGCGCAACCAGTTCGGTAGACCGCAACACCGCGAAGGGCTCCACGCCACGCGATCAAGGTGGCGACTCCCTCACCCAATCGGCTTCACAACCACCCCGCGCCGACACCGCGCGTCATCGATGCCCCGATGCCCCGATCCCTAGTTGCCTCGATGCCTAGTTGCCTCGATGCCTCGATGCCTAGTTGCCTCGATGCCTCGATGCCTAGTTGCCTTGGCGCCTTGATGCCTCGATGCCTCGATGCCCCCCGGCCGCCCCACTCTCCCCCCACTATCCTGCCGCCCATGCGGCCATACCACGACCTCCTGCACCGCATCCTCGCTGAAGGCGTCGAGAAGCACGACCGCACCGGTGTCGGCACGCTCGCGGTCTTTGGGCACCAGAGCCGCTACGACCTGGCCAACGCCTTCGGCGACCTCGGGCCCACCACGGCGGACTCGGGCTTTCCCCTCATCACCACCAAAAAACTCCACACCCGCAGCATCGTGCACGAGCTGCTCTGGTTCATCGCCGGCGACACCAGCAACAACTCCCTCCGGGCGCACAACGTCACCATCTGGGACGAGTGGGCCGACCCCGCCACCGGCGACCTCGGCCCCATCTACGGCAAGCAGTGGCGCGCCTGGCCCGCCCCCATGCCCGGCGACCCCGACCGCACCATCGACCAGCTCGCCCAACTGCTCGCGACGCTGAAGACCAACCCCGACAGCCGCCGGCACCTGGTGTGCGCATGGAACGTCGCGCAGCTCGACGAGATGGCGCTGCCGCCGTGCCACTGCCTGTTCCAGTTCTTTGTTGCCCCAGCGGCGAAGGTCGGCGACAGGCCGGTGCTCTCCTGCCAGCTGTACCAGCGGTCGGCGGACGTCTTTCTCGGGGTGCCGTTCAACATCGCGAGCTATGCGCTGCTGACATGCCTGATCGCGCACAGCCTTGGGTACAGGCCGGGGGAGTTCATCCACACGCTGGGCGACGCGCACCTGTACAAAAACCATCTGGAGCAGGCCCGCGAGCAGCTTTCGCGCGAGCCTCGGCCGCTGCCGACGCTGCGGCTGAACCCTGAACAGAGGGACCTGTTCCGGGTCCGCTACGACGACATCGCGTTCGAGGGCTACACCCCTCACCCGCCCATCAAGGCCCCGATCGCCGTGTAACCGTTCGGACGGCGAGGGGTGCCCGGACGGGGGAGGCCTTGGCATGCGCATCGTGCTGGTGGCGGCGGTCGCGGAAAACTGGGTGATCGGGCACCGGGGCGAGCTGCCGTGGCGGCTGCCGGCGGACCTGGCGCGGTTCAAGCGGGTGACGATGGGGCATCAGTGCATCATGGGTCGCAAGACCTTTGAGACGCTGCCGGGGCCGCTGCCGGGTCGGCGGACCATTGTCGTGACCAGGCAAGCGGACTACCACGCTCCGGGGATCACAGCGGCCCGCTCGCTCCAGGACGCGTTGGCGATTGCGGCGGCGGCTGAAGACTGGCCCCGGGAACAGGTGGATGTGCTCGGGGGCGGGGAGATTTATGCGCAAGCCCTTGGGATTGCGGATGTTTTGGATCTGACGCGGGTGTCGGCGTCGCCGGCGGGGGACGCGCACTTTCCGCGCGTCGAGTTCTCGGACTGGGAGCTGGCGTCTCGGGAAGCCCACGCGGCCGACGACCGGAACAGCCATGCGTACGCGTTTGAGCGGTGGGTTCGGCGGGGCTGGACGCGGCTGTGAGAGACCAGGACTACCCGAAATTGGTGTGCTGGCGAAGGGTTCGGCGTGGGCTGGGGGAAATGGCGAAGATTCGGCGCGTAAATTTCTGGTTGGCAACACGTTAACCGTGGGGCGGGATGTCGCGGAAACTGGGGGAACGGGGCGCTTATAGACGGTTTTTGTACGGCAGTGAAACCGCCTAGCAGTCATGTTTTGCCCTGTGTGTCGGGTTGGAAGTGCAAAAATCGTTGAAGCAGGGTGTCAAGTGCGTTGGCAAGGTGCGGGAGATGCATTATGCTTTGAGCGGGTCGCAGTTTCCGTTGGACCAGTTCGGTCCGTAGATCAGCATTCACCTTTCTGGAAAGTGTGAGGAGAATACCTGTGAAGACCACCGCTCTCATCGCCGTCGCCGGCCTCGCCGCCGCCGCCACCGCTCAGACCATCACCCTGAGCCTCGTCCCCAGCAGCACCAGCGTCGCCTTCGGCGAGACGTTCACGATCGCCGTGAACGCCAGCTTCAGCGGCGGCACCGCTGTCGCGTTCGGCCTGGCCAACCTCCGCATCTCGGTTGACCCCGCCTCGGGCTTCACCGCGAGCAACCTCGTCGCCTCCCCCAACTTCTTCCAGCAGGCTGGCGCGATCCTGACCGCCAACACCCCCGTCGGCGGCGCCACCGCCCAGGGCGGCAACCTGCCCCCGTCCTTCATCCCCGGTGACAACGACCTGTTCACCGGCGGCACCCTCTTCTCGTTCGACGTGACTGCTGGCGACGTCGCCGGTGACTTCTCCTACAGCGTCGGCCGCAACAACGCTGCCCAGACCCTCTTCCGTCTGTTCAGCAGCCTGACCAGCACCTCCGGCGGCCCGCTGACCATCCAGGACAGCGCTGTGACCATCAACACGGCCACGATCACCGTCACCCCGACCCCCGGCGCCGCTGGCGTCCTGGCCCTCGGCGGCCTGGTCGCTGCCCGTCGTCGTCGCGCCTAATCTGTTCTGAGCTTCACGCTCAGGCAGGTTGGCCGAAGTCGGCTGACACTCTGATCTGAAAGACGCCCCGGCCCTGTGCCGGGGCGTCTTGTTTTTGGACTTCTCTTTGGACTTCGCGAGAGCGGGCTGGCGGAGGGGATCGGGCTCGCCGCGAGGGGTTGATCGCCGAGCGCGGCGAAGACGGGAACGGCTCGATTGCTAGACCGCGGGGTACGTTCCGGAGCCCTGCCGCGGCGTCCTCGGGCGGCCGGTTGGGGCGATCGGTGCCTTTGTCGTGTTTGAGGCGATTTTTCTCGGAAATCGGTGGCGTTCTTCTGTGGGGTGATTTTGGCGCTTGGTACGCTGCGCGCGGGTCGCCGGCGGCTCGGTCTCGGGGCTGGCCGCTGGAGAGCAGACCTCACGGAGAGACGGACATGATGCGTTCGACGATGTCGTGGACGGCGGCGGCGGTGGGTGCGTTCGCGTCGGCGGCGGCGGGGCAGACGGCGACGGTGTCGCTGATCGCCTCAAACACCACCCCGGCCTTTGGCGAGACGTTTCGAGTGGATGTGCGGGTGGACTTCACGGGGGGCGTTGGGCTCAGCCTGCTGAACCTGCGGATCCGCGCGGAGCAGCCGGGGCTGGTGTTCTCGAACGGTTTTCGCGGTGCCGGCTTCTTTGAGTTCGCCGGAAGCACGACCACGGTGACGTCCAACGAGATCAACCTGGTGGGCGGCAACCTGCCTCCGTCGTTCATCCCGGGTAACGGCGACCTGTTCACGGGCGGTGTGGTGTTCTCGTTCGACGCAGTCCTGGACTTCTCCACGCGTCTGCCGATCTACGACTTCTCGGTTTCGGCGAGCAACCCGGCGCGGGAGGTTGTGGGGCTGTTCACCAGCCTGACGAGCACGTCGGGCTCGCCGGTGTTGCTGCCGGATTCGGCGGTGACGCTGAACGGGCTGCGGATCGCGATTCCGACGCCGGCGTCGGCGGGGCTGCTCGCGTTCGGCGGCCTGGTCGCGGCGCGGCGGCGGCGGGGCTGAGCGGCCGGGTGATTGGCGAGGCGCAGCGGATGACATGCGCGTCGCGGGTGCATCGACCGATGCGGACGCCCCGGGGTGGTGCCGGGGCGTTGTTTTTTTTGGGGCGCTGGAAGGGGTTTGCCGCGGGGCGTTGGGGCTGGTGCTTGATTGAGGCTTGTGGTTGATCGACGTGTGCCGTTGTCTTTTCGGCACGCGACCCGTCCGTTGGATGGGCGGTGAGGGAAGCGAGTGGGAAGCGCGGGTGCCTGTTCAGATTGCAAGGCAGAAGAGTCGGCTCGGAGAGCCGACCTACCCAAGGCAACGAGTTGGCGTCCGCGGCTCGGCTAGTAGCGGATGACCGCGTGCACCGGTGCGGCGTCGGCGAAGCGGGTTCGGCCGTTGAGGGCGGTGAGCTCGATGAGCACGGCGATGCCGGCGATGTGGGCTTGTGCGCCGCGGGCGAGCTCGACGGTGGCGGCCATGGTGCCGCCGGTGGCGAGGAGGTCGTCGACGAGGAGGACGCGCTGGCCTGGGCGGACGGCGTCGGCGTGCATTTCGAGTCGGTCGGTGCCGTATTCGAGGGCGTAGTCGACGCCGCGGACGTCGCGCGGGAGCTTGCCGGGCTTGCGGACGGGGACGAAGCCGGCGGAGAGGGCCTGGGCGATGGCGGTGCCGAAGATGAAGCCGCGGCTCTCGGCGCCGAGGACGAGGTCGACCTCGTGCGATCGGAAGGGGTTGGCCATGAGCTCGACGGCGAGGGCGAGGGCGGCGGGGTCTGCGAGCAGGGGCGTCATGTCCTTGAAGACGATGCCGGGCTTTGGGAAGTTGGGCACGTCGCGGATGAAGGACTCGAGTACTTTCATCACCGTGGGTCTCCGCGTTGGGGTGAGCTCCGCGTGAGGGTGGGCCCGGGCGTGGGGTGCGGCGGGCGGCGTGCGGGGGCGGCGGTGCCGGATTGGCCGCAGGGTAGCGTTGGATGCCGCGGGGCGCGGGGGTCGGGCGTGGTGACCGGGCGTGGTGGCCGATTGGGGCCGGGCCGGAGCGGGCGGGGGTTCCTACCCTGCGGCATGGCGAAGGACGACGGCGCAGCGAAGGGTTCGGACCTGTCGGCGAAGCTTGAGGTCGTGGAGCCGATCGGGAAGCGTGTGCTCATCCGCAAGGACGAGGACAAGAAGCAGACGAAGCGCGGGATCCACCTGCCGGACAAGATCGAGATCCCGACGCTGACGGGGCGGATCGTCGCGGTTTCGGCGCAGGTGGCGAACGACTCGGACTATCCGATCAAGCAGTACGACCGCGTGCTGTTCAACCCCAAGCAGAGCATCCCGGTGGACTTTGAGGGGGACAACCGGCTGTTTGTCGTGCCGGTGGAGGATGTGGTGGCAGTGATGCGGGTGGAGTGAGGGGGGTGGAGAGGGGATCGGGGATCGGCCATCGGGGATCGGGGCGGGGCAGGGTGGGTGTGAGGGCGCGATGGGTGTGACGGTTGAGACACTTCGGCGGCCGCTGGCGGAGCTGCCGGACCCGTTGGCGTTGCCGCGGTTTGAGCGGCCTCGGGGTGCGGCACCGGTGGATGTGGCGGTGACGCCGCCGGGGTCGAAGAGCTTGACGAACCGGGCGCTGTTGCTGGCGGCGCTGGCGGAGGGCGAGTCGGTGCTGCGCGGGCCGCTGCTGGACGCGGACGATGCGCAGCGGATGCTCGCGGCGATCACGCAGCTTGGGGCGGCGCACGCGTTGCACGCGGACGGGTCTTTGCGGGTGCAGGGGGTCGGCGGGCGGTGGCGGCCTGGGGGCGAGGACCTCACGCTGTTTTTGAACAACGCGGGGACGGCGACGCGGTTTTTGGCGGCGGCGGCGCTGCTGAGCCCCTCGCCGGTGGTCATCGACGGGAACGCGCGGATGCGGCAGCGGCCCATCGGCGAGCTGGGGGAGCTGCTGCGCGAGCTGGGGGCTGGGGTGGAGCACCTCGCGGGGAACGACTGCCCGCCGGTGCGGATCACGCCGCCGGCGGGGAACGCGCCGGTGGTGGACACGCTCGACATCGAGCCGACGGCGAGCAGCCAGTTTGTGAGCGCGTTGCTGCTGACGGCGCCGTTTTTGCCCCGTGGGCTGACGCTTCGGCTGCACGGCACGATCACGAGCGAGACGTACGTCGCGATGACGGTGCGGCTTTTGGAGGACGTCGGCGCGTCGGTGCGGACGGCGGAGGGCCTTCGTGTGGTGCGGGTGCTGCCGCAGGAGGGGGCGCGGCTGCCGGCGTTCTCGCACGATGTGGAGCCGGACGCGAGCGGGGGGACGTACTTCTGGGCGGCGGGGGCGTTGGTGCCGGGGGCGCGGGTCGCGGTGCGGGGCCTCGACGGGCGGAGCCTGCAGGGGGACGCAAAGTTTCCGCAGGAGCTGGCGCGGATGGGGGCGGGGGTGGAGCTGCTCGGGCCGCTGTCGGACCACGGCGAGGGGCTGGGCACGGGGCCCCGGGCGTCGGCGATCGCGGTGCGCGGGCCGCGGGCGAACCCGATGTCGATCGGGGCCGGGGGCGGTGCGGGGGCGGGCGCGACGCTGCGGCCGACGATTACCGACATGTCGGGCATGCCGGACGCGGCGGTGACGCTGGCGGTGGTGGCGGCGTTTGCGTCGGGGACGAGCGTGATCCGGGGCGTGCGGACGCTGCGGGTGAAGGAGACGGACCGGATCGCGGCGTTGCAGGCGGAGCTGGCGAAGATCGGGGTGACGGTCGCGGACCACGTGAACGGGGACGCGGACACGATGACGGTGACGCCGCCGGCGGGGGGCGTGGACTGCTCGCCCGATGTGCCGCCGGTGCACTTCAAGACGTACGACGACCACCGGATGGCGATGGCGCTGAGCCTCGTGGGGCTGCGGCGTCCGAACGTGGTGATCCACGAGCCGGGGTGCGTGGCGAAGACGTACCCGACGTACTTTGCGGACCTGGCGCGGCTCTGGGCGTGAGGGCGGCGGGCGGGCTGGGGCGAGCGGGCGGGTTGAGCGGCGGCGGGCGGGTGAGCCGGCTGTCCGGCCGGCTGTCCGGCGGGCTGTCCGGCGGGGTGGGGGGCGGCTACCATGGCGGCTCGGACCTGCGGCGGCGGACGCCTAGGCCGAGCGACATCTGAGCCATCCCCGGAGCGGTGCCCGAGAGGCTGAAGGGGACGGATTGCTAATCCGTTATAGTGGGTATCACCCGCTATCGAGGGTTCGAATCCCTCCCGCTCCGCTTTTCTTTTCATCGGCATTTGACCGCGATGCGGGCCCCTTGGCAGCTGGGCCGGCGGCGGCGCGGCCGGAGCTGACCGACCAAGCTTGTCTCGGCGCGGTGACGAGGCCTGTCCCGCGGACCCTTGGTCGGGGCGTCGCGGCGTGGGGGCGTCGGGGCGTCGGGGCGTCAGCCACCACGGCGGCGGCGTGCGATCAACAGGCCGCCGAGCGCGGCGACGACCGCGGCGCCGGGCGTCGGCACGGTGTTGAAGGTCACTCTGAGGTTGTCGTAGCGGGCGGTGTGGTTCACAGCCCCGGACTGCGAGCCGGTGTTGATGGAGGTGAAGAAGCCGAAGTTGATCGCCGCGCCGGCGGGGGAGAAGTCGGGCCCGCCGGCCAGCCCATCGGCACGGCGGAAGCTCGCCGCCGTAAACGTGAATCGGCTGGTTCGCCATCCCTCGAGCTGGACGGAGCCCCGCGCGTTCGCCGTGACATAGTCGATGCCGCCCTGGTTGATCGCCATGCCGATGAAGTGCCCGGCGGCGTTGGTCCCGCTGATGGAGTGCGCGTCGAAGCGGAAATCGATTGACGAGATGGACTGGCGGCCCGAGTCGAACGTTGCGGCGGGCGCGTTCCCCATGTGCAGGCCGACGACGGAGGAGCCGCTGCCGTTGTTGTCGATGCGGACTTCCCGGCTTTCGGCGGGTCTGCCGATTGCGGCCGTTGTCGCGGTGACGGTCCCGCCGTTCCCGGTCGTCAGCGTGCGGAGCGACCAGTCGCCGGCGTTGAACGTGCTGTCCTCGAAGGTGAATACCCCGGCGGAGGCAGCGGCGCCGGCGACGATCAACGTGGCCAACGTGGTGGACATGCGCACGGTGAGGGATGCGGTGGTCATCGTCTTTCTCCTGAAATCGTCGTGGGAACGCGTCGAACGGGATGTCTCCATCCCACATGGGAACCCAAAGTTCGGCCCTTGATTGGGCCCTGGTGCGGGGCATCTGTTCCGGTGTGTGCGGGCCTGTTCGGGCCTACATTTCACGAGAGAAGATCTCCCGCTCACCGCTCAGAACGGATTCCCGCGAGGCGAGGCGCAAAGAACACTGGCGTTTTTCTCCGGGCGGGCGCGGTAGACCCGCCGGCCGCGGAGGAACGGGGCACGCACGCATGGCGGACGCCGGCGAGATCACGCACTTGGTGCGCCGCGTCAGCGATGGGGACGCGGCGGCGCTGCCCGTCCTTCTGGAGGCGGCCTACGCGGAGCTGCGCGCGGTCGCGGGCAACCTCTTCAAGGACCAGGCGGCCGACCACACCTTGCAGCCCACGGCGCTCGTGAACGACCTGTGCGTCCGGCTGCTCGGGCGAGACGCCGTGGATTGGAACGACCGGAAGCACTTCATCCGCGCGGCGGCCACGGCGATGCGAAACTTGCTCGTCGAGCACGCGCGAGCGAAGGGTGCGATCAAACGCGGCGGCGGCGGCGGCGCATCTTTGCTGCTGCGGACCGACGAGTCGGGCTACGCGATTACGATTGACCCCGCCGACGCCCTTGCGCTCGATGAGACGCTCACTCGCCTCTCCCAGCACGACCCGCGGCTCGGCCGCGTCTTCGAGCTGCGCTTCCTCGCCGGGCTCTCCGTCCGGCAGACGGCGGAGTTCGAAGGCGTTTCCGAGCGGACCATCGAGTCCGACACGCGGTTCCTGCGCGCATGGCTTGAGAAGGAACTGAGGCCGTGAACGCGCCCGATCGCCCAGCGACGACGCGACCCGAAGACTTCGCGCAGATCCGAGCGGTCTTCGACGCCGCGTGCGAGCGCGAGACCGCCGAGCGTCGGGCGTTCGTTGAGTCACGCTGCGTCGGCAACGACGCCGTGCGCGACGCGGTGCTCGGACTGCTGCGCGCGGATGATCGCGTCGAAGAGTCGACGGCGCTCGGAATGCCGTTCTCCGTGCGGCCGCATGCCGACGACGAGGCCGCCCTCCCGGAACGCATCGGCCCGTACGCCGTCAAGCGTCTGATCGGCCGGGGCGGCATGGGCGTGGTCTATCTCGCCGAGCAGTCCAGCCCGCACCGCGAGGTGGCGGTGAAGCTGGTCCGGATGGACATGCGATCGCGCGAGGTCCGCGTCAGGTTCGAGCGCGAGATCCGCGTGCTGGGCCGGCTCGAGCACCCGGGCATCACGCGGATTTATGAGGCGGGGACGTCGGCGACCCGCGAGGGCCCGGCCGCGTACTTCGCGATGGAATACGTCCGGGGCCCGCGGCTCATGGACGCCGCGCGCGAGATGAACCTCGATGTCGCGGGCCGGATCGAACTGGCGGCCCGCATCGCTGATGCGGTGCAGTATGCGCACTCCCGGGGCGTGATCCACCGCGACCTCAAGCCGGCGAACATTCTCGTCACCGATGACGACGCGACGACGGCGGCTGCGTCCGACGGCGGATCCTCGTTCGGCCTGCCTCCGACTTCGGGACACGGCGCCTCGACCGATCGCCTGCGGCCGCGGGGGCCGCAGCCGAAGATCCTGGACTTCGGCGTGGCGCGGGTGCTGGAGACCGATCCGGCGGTGACGGCGGTCACGGAGTCTGGGCTGCTCGTCGGCACGCCGGGCTACATGAGCCCGGAGCAGTTCGCGGGTGATGCGGAGGCGATTGACTCGCGTACGGACGTGTACTCGATCGGCGTCATCCTGTACGAGTTGCTCGCCGGCCGTCCTCCGCTTGAGACATCGGGCAAGCCGCTCGCCGAGGTCGCGCGCGTCACACGGGACGACTCGCCCCGCCCGCTCGGGCCGCTGCCCGGCTTCCGCCGCTCGCTTGCGCGGGACCTGGAAACCATCCTCTCCCGCGCGATGGAGAAGGACCGCGACCGCCGCTATCCCACCGCGGCTGCGCTGGCGGATGATCTGCGGCGCCTGCTGCGTGATGAGCCCATCCTGGCCCGCCCCGCGTCGGCCGCGTACCAGATCACCAAGTTTGCCCGGCGCAACACGGGCTTGGTCGCGGGCGTGCTGACCGGTGCCGCGTTCCTTGTGGTGGGCTTGGTGGTCACGGTCTTCTCGCTGGTGCGTGTGATGGAGGCGGGCCGCACCGCAGAGACCAAGGCCGCTGCCGCGACCGCCGTCACCGAGTTCCTCACCGACATGCTCTCGCAGGCCAACCCCGGCAACGCGCGGGGCGAGGTGATCTCCGTCCGCAGCGTGCTGGACCGCGCCCTTGTCTCCCTCGATGCAGATAGACCATTCGCCACGCAACCAGGCATCGAGGGCGAGGTGCGTCGCACCCTCGGGAAGACGTACGCGTCGCTGGGTGAGCACGACATCGCGAGCGACCAACTCACCCGGTCCGTGGCCCTGAACCGCGGTGAGTTCGGCGAGGTGTCGCGTGAGGCCGCGTCCGCGCTGCAGGACCTTGCGAGCAATCTCTGGCAGGCACGCCGCTTCGCGGAGGCCCGCGACATCGGCTATGAGGTCGTCCAACTCCATGAACGCTTGAGCGGCCCGGGCACCGTTGAGTACGCCAGCGCGCTCAACAACCTCGCCACGACCGTCGCGGACCTGGAGGACTTCCCCGAGGCCGAGCGGCTTCTGCTGAAGGCCCAGGCGATCTACGAGGCACGGAACATCGAGAGCATGGACTCCATCCGGACGCTGAACAATCTTGCGTCGGTGTACGGCGATATGAAGCGATACGACGAGGCCCTGGCGCTTCACGATCGTGTCCTGCCCCTGCGCGTGAGGGTTTTCGGAGAGAACCACCCGGCCGTCGCGACGACGCTCACCAACATGGGGTTCTGCCATTACCACCTGAAGGAGATGGACAAGGCCGCCGAGGTCACGCAGCGGGCGCTCGACCTCCGACGCAGGCTGCTGCCGCCGGATCACCCTGACATCGGCGTGACGCTCAACAACCTCGCGGCCTTCCATCTGGAGGCCGGCGATGCCGAACGAGCCCTGCCCGCCCTCGACGAGGCGCTGCGGATCTACGGCCGACTCGCCGAGGACCACGTGGTCGGGCAGTTGCTGACCCGTCGGGGCATCGCTTGCACGCGCCTCGGCCGGCATGCGGACGCTGAGCCGGACCTGCTCGAGGCCCACCGCATCTTCCTCGCGACCCTCGGCGACGGCGACCGGCGCACACAGGCTGCGGTCCGGGCGCTCGCGGATCTGTACGAGGCGTGGGACCGCCCCGAGGACGCCGCACGCTGGCGTCCCGCGCCGGGGCCCTGATGCACCACGCGCAACGCGTCTCTGCCGCCCGCGTGGCTTTCGCCCGATGCGGCGTGCTGGCCGTCCGTCGCGCTCGCGTCCGTGCTGCCCTGTCCCGAGCCAGAGACGGGCGCGAGCCCGCCGCTGGCGATCGCGCGGCACGACACGCGATCGGGCGTCTGCGGGGCGCACCACGGAGCGCCGCGTGCGTTCTGGCCGATGGCCACGCGGCGCGGGCCCGCGGCACGCCGAGGCGTCCGTCAGCCGACCACCGTCAGCCGTGCGCTGATCGGTGCCGAGGCGCCGAGCGCCTCGGAGCGCGGCACGGGGCAGGCCCCGGCGGCGATGACCTCGAACTCGCCCGGCTCGATGACGCGTGAGCCGTTTTCCAGCACCAGTTCGAACTGCGACGCGGGGACGTGGATGTCGATGGTCATCCGCTGCCCCGGGCTCAGCGTGATGCGGGCGATGCCGGAGAGCTGGTGCCGCGGTGCGACGCACGAGGCGGCGACATCGCGCACGTAGACCTGGACCACCTCATCCGCCTCCACCTCGCCCGCGTTCATGACCGTCACCGAAACCAAGAGGCCCCCGACCTCCTGCAGCTTGGGAACGCTCACGCGGTCCCACTGCAGGCGCACCGACTCGTAGCGGAACGTCGTGTACGAGAGGCCGAAGCCGAAGGGGTACAGCGGCTCCTTGTCCGCGTAGCGGTACGTCCGGCCGCTGCCGGCGATGCGGTAATCGTCGAACGGCGGCAGGTCCGAGGCCGCCATCGGCGTGGTGAACGGCATGCGGCCCGACGGGCTGGTCCGGCCGAAGAGCAGGTCGGCGATGGCGCCGCCGCCGGCCTCGCCCGGGTAGCCGATCCACATCAGCGCGTCGGCGAGCTCGTAGACCTCGGGCTGGATGATCGCGGAGCCGCCCGCGAGCAACACGATGAGCGGCGTCCCAGGCTCGCGGAGCCTGCGGAGGAACTCGACCTGGTGCGGGGGCAGGCCCAGCTCGTCGCGGTCGCCGCCCGAGGCGGAGGCGACGCACTCGCCCTCTTCGCCCTCCATCAGCGGGGAGAGGCCCAGGCAGGCGACGGTCGCGTCGGCCGTCTTCGTCTCGAAGTAGATCCAGTTCTTTTCGTGGAGCGAGGGGCGGTCCAACCGCGTGCCGCGCAGGTACTGCACGCTCGTGCCGGGCGAGACGGCAGCGCCGATGCCCTCCACGATCGTTTCGGCGTGCACGGGCAGGCCGAAGTAGTTGCCCAGCAGCGTGTCGACCGACGCGGCGTTGTGGCCCGTCACCATGATCTTGTCGAGCCGCGTCTTGAGCGGGAGCACGCCGTTGTTCTTCAGCAGGACGCAGCCCTTCAGCGCCGCCTCCTTCGCGAGGGTTCGGTGCTCCGGGCAGCCCACGACGCTCATCGGCGTGTCGGCGAGCGGGACGCGCTCCGGCGGGTCGAACATCCCGAGCATGAACCGGCACCGCAGCAGCCTCGCGACCGAGCGGTTGATCTCCTCCTCGGTCACCAGGCCGCGGTCGATGGCCGTCATCAGGTGCGCGTACGTGCAGCCGCAGCACAGGTCGCACCCCGCGCGCACGGCCAGCGCGGCGGCCTCGGCCGGCGTCTCGACAAGGCGGTGGTGCTTGTAGATGTCGTCGATCGCCCAGCAGTCGCTCACGACGTGCCCGTTGAAGCCCCAGCCTCGGCGGAGCGTGTCCTCGAGCAGCGACATCGAGCCGCACGCGGCCTCGCCGTTCACGCGGTTGTACGCCGCCATGACGCCCTCGACGCCCGATTCAACGACGGCGCGGAAGTGCGGGAAGTACGTCTCCTCCAGGTCCTTCGCCGTCACGCGGGCGTCGAACTCGTGCCGCAGATGCTCAGGCCCCGAGTGAACGGCGAAGTGCTTCACGCACACCGCCACGCGGTACCGCCCCTCCTCCGTCCCCTGCAGCCCGCGCACCATCGCGACGCCGAGCTGGCCGCTCAGGAACGGGTCCTCGCCGTACGTCTCGTGCCCGCGGCCCCAGCGCGGATCGCGGAAGATGTTGATGTTCGGCGTCCAGAAGGTCAGGCCGAAGTAGCGCCCGCGCTGCCCCGCGCGGATCGCCGCGTGGTGCTTCGCCCGCGCCTCGAGCGAGACCATCTCGCCCAGACGGCGCACCAGATCCGGGTCGAACGTCGCCGCGGTCAGGATCGGCTGCGGCAGCACCGTGGCGCGGCCCGCGCGGCCCACGCCGTGCAGGCACTCGTTCCACCAGTTGTACTCGGGCACCCCGAGCCGCGGGATCGCCGGCGCCTCGTGGAGCATCTGCGAGGTCTTCTCCTTGAGCGTCATTTTGCCGAGCAGGTCCGCGACCCGGGCGCCGATGGGGGCGGCGGGGTCGAGGTACACCGGCGATGTGGTCTGCTGCACGCCCTGCATTCCGCGTCACTCCTTCATGCCGTCGGCGTTCTCGCGCCGCCGTGTTCTGGGCCGGCCAGCGCACCCCGTCGGGCGGCGGGCAACTCGGGCGTCACGCCCGCTCAGGGACATCCGACGTCGTACGAGGCAAGACCCGCGAGCACGTCGAGCATGGTCGGCTCGCCGTCGCCGTCCAGGTCCGCGGCGGCGTCGCCCGACGCCACCGTGGCGAGCAGGGCCAACACATCCTCGGTGCCGAGCACGCCGCGCGGCGGGGCGAGGTCCGCCGCGTTGCACGGGGCGATCGGCAGCTCCACGCGCACCTCCACCGCCCCCCCACCCTCGACGAGCGCCACACGGACCACGTCCGCCGCCGCACCGTCGGCCGCCGTCACCGTGATGTCGTGCTCGCCGTGGAACGCGCGGACGACCGCGACGCCCTCGGCATTCGTCTGCGCCGTCTCCGCGGTCCACCATTCGCTGAGCAGGGCGTCGAGCCGATCGCCGACGGCGTTCTGCACCCAGTTCAGATCGACCAGCGCCGCCTGCGGCCCGCGCCAGTGCCGCCCCGCCCAGAAGCCCCAGAGCGAAACGGCCTCAACAGACGGATGCGAGAAGGACACGCGGTACATCGCCTCCAGCGCGTCCGCACGCTCCAGGTCGCTCGCGCCCGTGCGGATGTAGTCGTACTCGGTGATGCGGATCGGGAGCCCGGCCTGCGCGAGGCGGTCGAGCTTCGCGCGGAGGACGAACGGATCCAGCGGCTGCTGGTTGTAGTGCCCCTGCACTCCGATGCCGCCGATCGGGGCGCCCGCCGCCCGGAGCTCCTCGATCTGCCGCAGGTACGCCTCGGTGAGCGTGCCGGTGAGGATGTTGTAGTCGTTCACATACAGCGGCGGCGCCGGGTCCAGCGCCGCGACGTCGACGAAGAGCTGCGGGCGAAAGCCGGGGCCGAGCCGGTCGGCGAAGAACGAGCCGTGCAGCATCTCGTTGTTCACGTCCCACGCGTCGACAAGGCCCCGGTACCGCGTCACGATGCTGCGCACACGCTCGGTCACCTCGCCGGGCAGGTCCGCCGCGGGGAGTTGCTGCACCCAGTCCGGGACAAACTCCTGCACGGCCCAGAGCACGTTGTGCCCGTGGATGCGGATGTTGTTGTCAAGGCAGAAGTCGCGAAAGATGTCCGCGTCGCGGTACGACTCAAAGTCGCGGGCGAACTCGTTCGCCTCCCACTTCCAGGCGTTCTCGGGCGTCGCCATGTTGAAGCGCTCGAGGAAGTACTCCCGGTACTGCGGGTTGCCAAGCTCGGGCGCAGCGACAGCCGAGCCGAATCGGAAGCCGCGCGACCGCTGGGCCACCGCGACCGAGGCGCCGGGCCGCGGAAGCCCGTCCTGATCGACGACCACGACGCGCAGGTCGTCCATGCGGTTTGCCTCGATGCCCGCCTGCGCCGACGCACGCCAGTCGTACGTGTCGATCGCGCGCACCGTCGCGTCGTCAACCAGGTACGACACCCCCGCCGGCGGGCCCTCGATGTAAAACTGCACCGTGGTCACCGGGGGCGTCACCGGCACCCGGGCATAGTCGGCGACGCGCTGCCAGACGCCCACGTCCAGGTTGCTCTGGGCCACCCGAACAAAGCGCAATCCTTGCGCGTCCTCGATCCGCAGCGTGAGCGCCACAGGCGCCGACGAAGGTTGCAGCAGCTTGACCCAGGCCGCGAACTCGTAGGTGCGGGTGCCCTGGAATGTGAGGAGAATGTTCTGGTTCGCCGCGTTCCACCCATTTGTGCGCCCCGACACCAAGAGGGACGTGGCCCCGTTTCGGGCGTCGGGCGAGAGGGTGAGCGAGGCGGTACCGGTGGGGAACCAGGGGGAAATGCCTGCCTCAAAGCCGGGGTTGGCCAGTGCATCCTGCGCTGTTGCACACGGACCGGTCATGGCGAGCGCGGCAAGGGCGACGGCGGCGGGGGCTCGGAGGGCGGCTTGCGGCCGGGCGAGCGGATGCCGCAACGGACTGCAACGACTTTGCAAGCATCGCATGGGACACCGGGTCTTCCTGGGCCGTGGCCACGGGTCGTTGTTTGTCTGGTTCACGGTGTGCCCTTTAAGGATAGCGTGAAAGGTTCGGTGGTAAACGGTATCAGAATTCTGCGCGATTTTCGACTTCCCGGGCGGTTGGCCCTTGATCTGACGATACAGTCATTGCAACATTGCTGCAAGAAAGAGATTTCAGATGACCTCTCTGCGAGACATTGCGACACGATCCGGCGTCTCGACCGCAACCGTTTCCAGGGCGTTGAACTCGCACCCCCAGGTGAACGAGAAGACGCGGGAACGGGTGCTTCGGGCCGCACAAAGTCTGGGGTACGCCACCCCTGAAAATGGCGGGGACGTGGACGTTCAGCGGATCGGGCTTGTGTACCCGGGCGCTGTTTGGCTCGGGATGAAGTCTCCGTTCGACGCCGCCCTGATGCGTGGGCTGACCCAGTGCATGGCGGAGCATGACTTCGAGGTCACGGTGGTGGATCTTCGGCGTCGTCTCCGGGCGGATGAGAGCTACGCGTCGTTTTTCCGTCGCCGGGGGATCTCGGCGGCGATTCTCCGGAGCGACGACACGACGCTGCACCTCTGCGAGCGGATCGCGGCGGACGGCGTTCCGGTGGTGATGCTGGGCGAGCGGCCGACGAAGTCGTCGGTGTCGTACATCAGCGGGTCGTCCCGGCGCGGGGCGCGGGAGGGTGTGGAGCACCTGATCTCGCTCGGCCATCGCCGGATCCCAATCTGCGTGAACAACGTGCTGACGACGGACCACCACGACCGCATCGAGGGGTGGCGCGAAGCGTTGACGGCGAACGGGCTCGAGGCGAGCGCGACGGACCGCATCCAGATGCCGGCGACGCTGGCGAACGGGGGCGTGCTGCTGCGGAAGCTGCTGGCGATGAGCCCGAGGCCGACGGCGGTGTTTGTGACGGACCCGTACCTGGGCGTCGGGCTGATTAACGACGCGCGGGCGGCGGGGGTGCGCATCCCCGAGGATCTGTCGGTCGTCGGCTTTGACGACGACGACCTTCGCCTGATGTCGGTGCCGAAGATGACCGCGGTGTGCCAGGACACGGCCGCGATCGGTCGAGCCGCGGTGACGCATCTGCGGCAGGTGATCGAAGGGGCGGCGCAGGAACCGGTTCAGATGAGCGTCGAGGCGTGGTTTGAGGTGCGTGAGACCACGGCGCCGCCGGCGTCGGCCAAGGCGCCCAACCCGATGTGACCAAGGCGGTGCGCGCGGGCCGCGTGACCGCCGGAGATAGGAGATCGGCCATGACCCTTGCCGGACGTTTGGGGCCTGCGTTTGTTGCCGGTGCGTTGGGCGTGTCGGCGAGCGCGCAGACCGTTCCGATTGTGGACTTTGATGGTTCGTCGGGCGTGGGGCTCTTTGAGAGCTTTGCCACCGACGCCACGGAGACGCCGGGCAGCCTGGTGATCGACACGACGGGGTTCGGCGGCTTCTCGGTGGGGCTGACGCCGACCGTGGTGGACTCGGACGCGTTGCAGCTCCGGGTCCGTGCGCGGCGGCTTCCGGGGAACGTGGCCGAGAACTTCACGGTGTCGCTGACGGACGTCGACTCGGCGACGAGCGCGGACGCGTTTCAGTGGCGCGTGTCGACGGAGGACCTGAGCGAGACGGGCTTCACGGACATCGTCTTCTCGCTTGGTTCGACGCCGCTGGGCGTGGTGACGGCGCCGGGCTTTGCCAACCCGGGCGACGGCGAGGCGAACTTCGGGCTTGAGTTCTTCATCCTTCAGTCCGACTTCAACGTGCGCGACCGGCTCGCGATCGAGATCGCGGAGATCGTGCTCGAGCCGGTGTGCCTGACGGCGGACTATGTCGTGGCCGACCTCGGCACCGGGTTCATCGGCGGCGGGTTCGGCGGCTTCAGCAACACGACGAACCCCGGCGCGCTGACCGAGACGAACAACAGCGTCGTGATCAACGTCAGCTCGTTCGGCGGCTCCGGTCGGGCGTTCGCGGCGTCGACCGAGGTTCCGGCGGAGCGGTACCAGGTCCGGATCACCGGGCGGCGGCTGCCGGGGAACACGCAGGACAACTTCCAGCTCGTGTTCGGCGATATCGACGGCGACGACTCCGCGCCCGGGCTGGGCGGGGAGAACTACGAGTACAACTTCCTGACCGCGAACTTCGCGGAGGGTGTGTACACCGACGTGTCGATCCCGCTGAGCGCGTTCTCTCGCCTTGGCCCGAGCTTCGCCACGGCCAACACCGGGGACGGCGAGCTGAACCCGGGCTTCTTTGAGTGGTTCATCCAGTCGCCGTTCGGCGAGACGGACACGCTGAACCTTGAGATCAAGGACATCGTGATCGAGGCGATCCCCGGCGCGCCGGCGATCCCGCTTGCAACCTTTGACGAGAACGCGCCCACGCTGCCCGGGCTGTTCACGTTCGGGGCGTTCGGGACGGGCGGGGCGCTGACGGCGAACCCCGAGGGCCTGCTGATCGACGTGTCGGACTTCGGCGGCATCGGCTTCAACAGCGGGCCGATCCTTGAGTTTGACGCGGCGTCGACGGTGCTCGAGATCGTCGCGCGGGCCCGGGTGGGCAACCAGTCGACCGGGTTCACGATCGGCCTGACGGACAACGACAGCGTCGGTGCCGACCCGCTGGAGTCGGGGGAAGAGTTCCAGTTCTTCTTCAGCACGCAGGGCTTCGGGGCCGACGGGACGGGCGCCGTGGCGACGGACGGGGCGTTCTTCACGGTGACGCAGCCGCTGACGAACCCGGGGCCGGTCTTCCGCCAGCAGGCGTTCAACTTCCTGACCGACGGCAACATGACGCAGGACTTCGGCCTGGACCAGTGGCAGATCACCTCGCAGTTCGGGAGCACGGCCCGGCTGCTGATCGAGATCGCGTCGGTGCGGCTGGTGGCGGTGTCGCCCTCGTTCATCGACCCCGACCTTGACGGGGACGGGGCGCGGACATTCTTCGACATGCTGAGTTTCCTCGACGCGCCGTTCGATCTGACGAACGAGGGCGTGACGGACTTCGAGGACGCGCTGTTCTTCGTGAACCTCCTGAAGTGCGCCTGCCCGGAATAACGGTCCACTCCACTGCCCGTTGGACCTTCGCGGGTCCCTCGGGCGATTTCATCTGACACCTCGGCCCTTGTCCGGGCCTTCAGGAGGTCTGCCATGCGCACGCCACGTGCCTTTACGCTCATCGAACTGCTTGTTGTGATCGCGATCATCGCGCTGCTGATCGGGGTGCTGCTGCCCGCGCTCGGGCGGGCCCGCCAGTCGGCGCAGGACGTGGCGTGCGCGTCGAACGGC
Source organism: uncultured Phycisphaeraceae bacterium (assembly GCA_964496975.1). Classification (GTDB taxonomy): domain Bacteria; phylum Planctomycetota; class Phycisphaerae; order Phycisphaerales; family UBA1924; genus CAZCBN01. The sequence continues at coordinate 16,470 of CAZCBN010000006.1, read as the reverse complement.
CGGCAGATCGGGCTCTCGCTCGCGATGTACGCGGACGACTGGAAGGAGCTCCTGCCGCCCGGGAAGGTGAACGGCGGAACGCTGGGCTGGAACACGACGGAGACGAAGGAGTGGCCGACGTACATCCTGCCGTACCTGGGCCAGGAGACAGCTGGGCTCAGCACGGACTTCGTGAACGGGTCGAACCGCAAGGGCGTGCGCGAGATTCTGCTGTGCGCACGGGCGACGCCGATGGACGACCCGGACGGGTTCTTCGCGTTGAACAACTACGCGTGCCACCCGCGCATGATGCCCGACGTGAGCAGCGTCGACCCGACGAGGCCGGGCGGCGGTCGGTTCCTGCCGCGGCGGATCGACTCGGTGCAGAGCCCATCGGACTTCGCGGTCATCGCGGACACGGGGCAGGACTTCCGCGCGTACAACCGCGCGTCGCAGCAGGGCGGCGGGCACGTGTTCCCCATCCTCACCAAGCTTGACAACAACGGTCGGCTAACCGCGAACGGCGCCGCGGCCATGCCGCACAACTATCTGCTGAAGTCGGTGCTCGCGGCCGGCGGCGCTCCGAACGAGGCGTTGAACGCGTCGATCGACGGCGGCTTCAACGTGGACATGACGGCGGCGAACGCCGGCGGCGGGTTCACCAGCGGCGAGAACTCATACCGCGACATCCGCTGGCGGCACGGCGCGAGCAACACGGCAAACATCATCCGGCTGGACGGGAGCGTGTCGCTCGAGACCTACGGCAGCCAGCTTTCGACGACGTTGCTGCGGCGAGACATTCTGGTGCAGAACTGACGGCGGGCGCGGCTCACTCGGCGGTGGGCGGGTGTTGGACTTGTGGTGCCGTGTTCGCGGCTTGACAGCCTCCTCTCTTTCCGCGCGGGCCGCGAGGAGCGCCCCCGCGGGATTCATCGGCGCCGATGCGTGCGGATGCATCGTGCGAGCGGACATCGGGGCGTTCGGCGTGTGCGGCCGGGCCCCACGGGTGCGATGGGCGACGGCCTGATCGGCTGCAGACTTGGTTGGCCTTGGCGGCCGGAGGGCTGTGATGCGGGCGTGTAGCGCAGCGGGAATGGCCCTGGTCGGACTTGGCGTGGTCGAAGCATCTCTTGCGGCACCGCCCGAGGGGCACTTTGGCCCGGTCGCGCAGACGTATGCAGTGCCGGACGGGGCGAGCCGCGTGTGGTACGTGTCGCCTGAGGGTGACGCGGCCTCGGACGGCCGGGCGTTGGACGGGCCGACGACGATCGAGCACGCCATGGCCGCGGCGCGGACGGGGGACGTCATCGTTCTCCGAGGCGGGACCTACCGCACGGGCGACCTTGTCACGAACCAGGGCATCGCGCTGCAGCCGTACGGCGATGAGCGGCCGATTCTCAAGGGAACACGCGTCGCAACGGAGTGGCAGCCCGTGCGTGGCGGGCTGTGGCGGACCCGCTGGCAGACCCTGTTTCCCGCGGCACCGGCGGCCTGGTGGCGGCGGGAGAGCGAGATCACGCGGACGCCGCTGCACAAGTTCAACAACGACATGGTGTTCGTTGACGGCCGCTCGCTCACGCCGGTGGGCGGGCCCGGCGAGGTGACGCGTGACTCGTTCTGGGTCGACTACGCGACCGGGCACGTCTACATCGGCATGGACCCACGGGAGCGACTCGTCGAGATCACGGCGTTCGATGGCGCGCTGCTGCGAACGATCGGGCCCATCCGGGGTTCGGCCGCGGACCGGGCGGGGCTCACGGTGCTCGGCGTCGACTTCAGCCAGTACGCCTTCCGCGCTATCGAGATCGAGGCGAACGACCCCGAGGGCCCCTCGGACGATCGCTCGCACGGCGGCGACGTGGTCGGATCGCGGTTTGAGGACTGCAGCTTCACGCACTGCTCCCGCGTGGCGGGCTACTTCCGCGGGGACAATCTCGTGATCCGGCGGTGCCTCGTGAGCGACACGGGGACGGAGGGCATCTTCGTGCTGGCGTCCGACGACGCGATCGTCGAGCGGAACATCGTGACGCGGAACAACGTCCGCGGGATCACCGGGTACTTCGTTTCCGCGGTGAAGATCTTCAACCAGTGCCACCGGCTGGTGTGCCGTGAGAACCTCATTGTCGAACACTTCGGCGAGTCGTCCGGCGTCTGGTACGACGTCGGAAACGTGGACGGCGTGTTCGTCGACAACTGGGTCGAGCGGACCGACAACGGCTTTTTCTTTGAGATTTCCAAGGGCGCCGTCGTTGCGGGGAACGTGTTCCTCGACTGCCCGACGGGCGTCAAGCTGCTGAACAGCCGCGACGTGACGGTGGCGAACAACACGCTGATCAACAGCCGCGTGCACGCGCACCGCAACGAGCGGAGCGCCGAGAACGACCACTTCGGCTGGCACCCCGCGTCGGGCCCGGGCGTGGCGGAGCGCGTGGGGCACGAGATCGTGGGCAATCTGTTCTACGCGGACGACTCATTCGGCGAGCCGTTCATCGTGGTGGATCAGAACGAGGCGATCGGGGCCGCGGCCGAGATTTCACAGCTCGCCGTCGTCTCGCACAATGTGTTTGTGCGATCGACTCCCGCGGGGCAGCGGGCGCTGCTGAGCGAGCCGAGCGGGTCCGCCGGTGGGCCGCCGCGGGTCGCGTTCACGCTGGAGCATCTGGAGGCCGCTGGGCGGGGCGCTGGGAGTTGGGCGTCGCTGGGCGATCGCTCGCGCGTGTTCGTCGGCGTGCATCTGCGCCGGTTCGAGCCGGTGTCGACGTTCGCAGGGCTGAGCGTTCGCCCGCCCGCGCCGGCCCGAGCGGCACGCGACCTGGGATGGAGCGTCGACGGGCTCGGGCACCCCGGGGCGTATCCGCCGCGGTGATGGTTGATGGCCGGCGTCGGAGCGTGATGCGTGGTGGTGCGGCGCCGGCGGGTGGGCAGGAATCGCTCGTCTCGGCGACATCACGGCGGCTTCAAGGCGCCTTCAAGGCGGCTCAGTCGCGGCGTGAGCCGACCCACCACGGCCTATGGCCGCGTCAGCCCTTCACGGCGCCGCTTGCCAGGCCCGCGACGAAGTCGCGCTGCAGCATGAGGAAGAGGACGAGCACCGGCGCCACGGAAAGCAGCGAGGCGGCGGTCTGCACGCCGTAGTCCTGGTAGTACACGCCCTTCATGTTGGCGACGGCGACGGCGAGCGGCATCTTTTCCGGGCTGTGCAGCAGCACCTGCGGCATGATGAAGTTGTTCCACATGGAGAGGAACGTAATCATCATGAACGCGCCGATCATGGGGCGGAGGAGCGGGAGCGCGATGTTGAAGAAGATCGCGGTTTCTCGCATACCCTCGACGCGTGCGGCTTCCAGCAGCTCGAACGGCACCGATTGCTTGGTGGCCTGGCGGAACAGAAAGACCCCGAACGCCGGCGCGACCATCGGAAGCAGAACGGCCGTGTAGCTGTCGAGGATGCCGAGGCGGTGAACCAGCTCGTAGGTCGGGGCGAGAAGCAGCGGCGGCGGGACGACCAGCAGCGCGAGCGTGACGACCGTGATCGGCGCGGCCGCGCGGAAGCGCAGGCGCGCAAGGGCGTACCCCGCGGCCGCGCAGCAGAGGCTTGCCGCGACGGCGAGGACGCCGGATAAAAAGAAGCTGTTGGTCAGCGCGGAGAGGATGCCGACGTCGGCGAGGAGCCGATCGAAGTTGGCGAGTGTGAGCCGCGTGGGGTCGATGCGTCCCTCGCCGTCAACCGGGAGGAAGAGGGACGTGAAGAAGTCCTCGTCTCGCTTGAATGCGGCGATGACGAGCCACGCGATCGGCATCAGCATGACGGCGGCGATGGGGAGCAGCAGGGCATGGGGCCAGAGGCGCCGCGCGAGCGTCGCGGTCTTTGCGTGCTTCATGCCTCTCTCCTGGCGAGGATCATCTGGAGCACGGACGCGCCGATGAGGCCGATGCCGAGGAGCCAACCGACCGCAGAGCCCCAGCCGAGGTTGCCCTGCTCGAAGGCTTGCTGGTAGAGGTACATGACGACGGTGAGACCGCGGTTCTGCGTCCCCGGGCCGTTGAGCATGATGAAGGGGAGTTCGAAGAGCTGCATGCTGCCGATGAGGCTCAGGAGCGTGACGAAGGTGAGCACGGGCCGCACGGACGGGATGACGACGTTCCAGAATCGCTGGCGCGTGTTGGCGCCGCCGAGCAGGGCGGCCTCGACGAGCGACTTGTCGACGTTCTGCAGCGCGGCGAGGAAGAAGACCATATTGAACCCCGCGTAGAGCCACATCGCGATGAGCACGAGCGTGGGCACCACGTGAACATCGAGCCAGGGAAAGTCGAGCGACCACTCGGCCTCAATGGGCGTGTGCCGCGACACGAACGACGACGCGGCGTGCAGGATCTGGTTGACCGCACCGGCCCGCTTCTCGAAGAAGATGCCGCCGATCATGGCGGCGAAGACCAGGCCGACGAGCTGCGGCATGAACATGACGAGGCGGTACACGGTGCGCCCGCGGAGATTCGGCCGGTTGAGCATCGCGGCGAGCAGGAGCGCGAAGGGGAGCTGCACAAAGAGCGAGCCGAGCGTGAAGAGCGTCGTGTTCCGCAGCGCCACCCAGAAGAGCGGGTCCTCGAGCGTGAGGCGGAAGTTCAGCAGGCCCGCGGGGCGGGTTGCGCCGGGGCCGAAGGTCTGGCTGAAGGCGAGCACGATCGAGCGATAGAGCGGTACGAGCACGAAGACCGCGGTGACGATGAGGAACGGGCCCGTGAGGATCCAACCGGCGGCACGCTCGCCGCGGCTTCCCGGCGGTCGCGGGCGGCTCACGGTGCGTCTCCCGACTCGCGGTCGGCCAGGAACAGGTTGGCCCGCATCGCCAGCCGCACGGCGGCCTCGGCGTCGCGCAGCACCTCGGCCGCACGCGGGAGCAGAGCCTCGGCCTCATGAATGTTGGCGGCGATCGCATGGGCGTGCAGACGGGTCGCGGCGTCGGCAACGCGGAGGATGGCCATCTGGCTGTAGGGCGAGGCGTGCCGCGGGGGGACCGAGTCGGCCATGTCCAGGTAGAGTCGACCCTTCGGCTGGCTTCGGAAGTATGCGTCCGGCTCGTCAAACACGGGGTCGCTCCAGAACTGCTTCACTGGCGTGACGATGTCGCCTCGGACGTACAGGTCACGCGCGAGCTCCGGCGAGAGGTAGAGGTGCTTCGCGAACGCCCAAGCCTCCTCAAGGCGGCGCGTGGTCCGCGGGATGCCGAGCATGGTGCCGCCCCAAACGCTCGTGCGGCGTCGCTGCGGGCCTTGGGCGAAATCGAACACCGGGAGCGGCATCAGCTCGAGCCGGCCCGACATGCCCGGGAGCTCGTTCTTCCAGACGTTGCACATCCAGTCGGGCATGAAGTACGTCACGGCGTAGCCCGAGGTCTTCAGCGAGTTGCCCGAGGCCGTGAAGTCGCGGACGTCCGCCGCGATGCGGCCCGGGCCGACGCACCACGAGACGATCTCGGCGAGCACGCGTGCGTTCGCGTCCGACGCGATGACCGGCTCGCCCGCCTCGTCGAAGTAGCCGGTGCCGGCCTGCAGCATCAGCATCTCGATCTTGTCGCGGTGACTCTCGGCGGGCCAGATGGAGATGAGATAGCGGTCGGGCTCGCCGTCGCCGTTGCCGTCGGCCATCAGCGGACGCAGCGCCGCGACGAGGTCGGGCCATGTCTCCACCCCGTCGAGCGAGAGGCCCGCGGCCTCGACGAGGTCCATGCGCACGCCGAGCAGCACTGGGTGGATGTCGTGCGGGAGGCCGAACACGCGACCACGCGTCGACCACGTCGCGAACGAGGCGGCGGAGACTTTGTCCAGCAGCCCCTCGGCCTTGACCCGGTCGGTGAGGTCGACAAAGCCCACCGCCTCGACGGGGCCCGCGAAGACCTGCCCCGCCATCGTTCGCTCCACCTCGATGAGATCGGCTGTCGGAAGCCCGCCGAAGAAGCCGGTGAGCATCCGGCGCAACAGCGCGGGCTGGCCCAGCATCGTCTGCTGAACCATCGGCGCGGCCTCGGCGGGCGGCGCGGCGTTCCACTCCTCGATGATCGGCTCGTAGAGCTTCTGGTGGATGTCGGCGAACACCCACATGCTCATCCCCGCGGCCTGCCGCTCGCCGCGAAGGAGCGCGGCGACGCCCGCCGCGACGCCGACCGCCGCGATAATCCACACGCCCAGCGAGAAGGACGAGAGCCAGAGCGGGAGTCGGTCGGCAAACGTGGGCGCAAAGCTCGGGCGCACGTCCGCCGCGGGGTGTGCGTTGGGTTGCGGTCGCTCGGTCGCCACGGGCTCAGCCCCCAAGCAGGATCTCGATCGTGCGCTGGTCGAGCGCCTCGTACGGAAGGGCCCGCGCGGCGAGCGCCGAGCGGTCAAACGCCCGCGCATGCAGCTCGGCGGCGGCGGCGCTGGTGTACGCCGAGGGCACACCACCCTCGGCCCGCGGCATTCTCGCGAGGATCTCGCGGATCCGCGTGTCGGCGTTCCACCGGCGGGCCGCGTCCTGCAGGCGCTTGTACGTGCGCATCGAGCCACGGGCAAACTCGATCACGTCGGCGCGGTCGCTGGTGCGGTACGCGTGGCTGTCGAAGTGCTTGTACCCCGCGTACGCGTGGTCCTCGAGCAGCTTCACGAGGAAGAAGGCCGCCTTCGGGCTCTCGGAGCCGAAGCGGAAGTCCTGGTCGTACCGCCCATACGCCTGGTCGTTCAGATCGATGTGGAAGAGCTTCTTGCTCCACAGCGCCATCGCCACCGCGTGCGTGAAGCTCAGGCCCGCCATGTGCTCGTGCGCCACCTCCGGGTTCACACCGACCATCTCCGGGTGATCGAGCGTCTGGATGAACGCGAGACAGTGCCCGACGGTTGGGAGATAGATGTGCCCGCGGGGCTCGTTGGGCTTCGGCTCCATCGCGAAGCGGTAGCGGTAGCCCTTCTCCTTGTTGTAGCCGCAGAGGAAGTTCATCGCGGCACGGTACCGGGAGAGCGATTCGACCGGGTCCTTGGCGGCGTCGGTCTCGCAGCCCTCGCGACCGCCCCAGAACACGTAGACGTCGGCGCCGAACTCGGCGCCCAGGTCCATCGAACGCATCGTCTTGTGCACCGCGTAGGCACGGACATCGGCGTCGTTGCTCGTGAACGCGCCGTCGCGGAACGCCGGGTCGCCGAAGAGATTGGTCGTCGCCATGCAGACGCGCAGGCCCGTGCGGTCCAGCGCGGCGCGGAAGTCACGCTTGATCCGCTCCGCCTCGGCCTGGCTCGCGTCGATGGGGATGAGGTCCTCGTCATGGAAGTTCACGCCCAGGACACCGCCGGCCTCGCCCAGCAGGCCGACGATTTCCGCCGGTGACATCGCCGCGCGGGTCGGCAAGCCGAACGGGTCTCGGCCGGCGTTGCCGACCGTCCAAAGGCCGAAGGTGAACTTGTCCGCCGGAGTCGGATCGAACGTCATGCCAGGGTCTCCCGCGCCGCAACACCGCCGCGCTCGATCTCGCCGAGCGCCGCGGAGGCGGGCCGCAAGTCTTCGTACAGACGCCCGTACACCCGCCGGGCATCATCAAGCTCTCCCCGTCCGCTCGGCGTTGTGTGCTCGCCGGTGCGCACCCAGTCGTTGCAGACCGCGGCCGCGTCGGGCCACGCGCCCACGCCGAACGCCGCGATCGCCGCCGCGCCCAGAGCCGAGCCCTCATCCACCTCGAGCGTGACGACCGTGACCCCGCACGCCTCCGCGAGCACCCGCCGCCAGAGCGCGGACCTCGCCCCACCGCCGACGACGCGCACCCGATCGGGAGCGCCGGCGACATCGCGCACGATGTCCAGGATCTGTGCAAGGCCGAACGACACGCCCTCGACGACCGCGCGGACAAGGTGCCCCCGGGTGTGCGACCGCGTCAGACCGACCCACGCGCCGCGGGCCGCGGGATCGGGGATCGGGCATCGCTCCCCCGTGAGGTAGGGCAGGAAGACGAGCCCGTCGCAGCCGGGCGGCGCACGCTCCGCCTCGTGCAGCAGCGTGTCAAACGGGACGTCCGGCGCGAGCACCTCCCGGGCCCACGCGAGACTCCCGGCCGCCGAAAGCATGCAGCCGCTCAAGGACCAACGGCCCGGCCGGCCCGCGACGCCCGTTGCGTCGCAGAAGAGATTGAGCCGGCCGGGCGTCGGTCCGGTGAGATCGGGCCGCGAAGACGCGCTCGGCGCAAGCACCACGCCACTGGTTCCAAGGATCATCAGGACCTCGCCGGGGTCCACCACGCCCGCCCCGACGGCGGCGGTCTGGTTGTCCCCCGAGCCGATGACGACCGGCGTCCCCTCCGGGATGCCGGTTGCGGACGATGCCCAGCGCGTCACGGCGCCGATCACGGCGCCCGACTCCATCACCCGCGGCAACATCGTTTGACGCAGATCGAGCGCCGCGAGCGTGCGCGCGCTCCAGTCCCGCGCGGCCACGTCCAGCAACATGGTCCCCGAGGCATCGCCCACGTCGGTGGAGAAGCAGCCCGTGAGCAGCAGCGCGATGTAGTCCTTCGGCAAGCAGACGCCGGCCACCCGGCGCCACGCGTCCGGCGCGTGCTCGCGCAGCCACAGCAGCTTCGGCGCGGTCAGCCCGCACAGGGGCGGGCACCCCGACACCTCGACGCAAGCGCGGCGGCCCCCGAGCGTCCGCTCGATGTGCACACAGGCGGCGTCGGTCCGCTGGTCGTTCCACATCAGGGCCGGCGCCACCGCGGACACGGGGCCGCGGCCCGCTGCCTCAATCGCCGCGGCGTCCAGGAAGACCGAGCCGTGCATCTGCCCGCTGAGGCCCACGGCAGCGATACCGGGCGAGCCGCTCGCGGCAAGGTCCGCCACCAGGCGGCGGCTGGCGGCCTCGACCGCGCGCCACCAGCGCTCGGGCGGCGTCTCCGCCCAACCGGGGCGCGGGCGGTCGAAGTCGAACGCCTCGGTCACCGACGCGATGCGGCGCCCCGACGCGTCCACCGCGAGGGCTTTGACGCCCGACGTCCCGATATCGATGCCCACGAAGCACTTGGCCATGGTGTCTCGGTCCAGCATCGGTCAGGTCGGTTCAACCAACAGGGGTCTCAGCGGCGCGGGGGCCTCGAACGGCCGGCCCGCAGACCAGACAGCACACGGTGCGGGCACGGCTCGCGCCCGCGATCGGACGCGAACAAGTCAGCGCGACCGGGCGCGACCCGACGCGACTCGGCGCCGTGTCGCGGGCCCGCCCGCGACCGCATGGTACAGACTTGTTGCAGTATCTTGCAAGGCGTTACATGGCCACTTACTCAGGATTTTCCGAGACAACCACGTCCGCGCGGAACGGCCGCGCCGGGAGCCCCGCGTTGTTCTCCAGCGTCGCCCAGTCCGGGTTGTTGTCCCACGCGTAGCGCACGCGCCGCGGGTTCCGCATCCACTTCCCGGTGATCTCCACCGTGTCGGGCGCGACGATCGTGCCCGTGGCCCACGTCCAGCTCCCGTCGTGGCCCCCGAGCGCGAACCCGCGCAGCGGCCCGCCGTCCCGCGTACGCAAGCCCGAGCCGACGCCGTCGAAGCGGATGCGCACCCGCTCACCCTCCGCGACCACCTCGCGAACGCGCGGGCTCGCGGATGTGCCGGGCGGCACAGACCGCTGATACACATCGGCGAGCGCCCACGAGGCGAGCCGCTCGCCGACCGTGCGCTTGTCGCGGGGATGGATGTCGGTCGGGTCGCCGACATCGATGGTGACCACCAGCCCGGCCGCGGCGTCCGCGTCGGCGACGATGCCCTGCGCCTCTCGCAGCTCGGGCCAACTGCCGCCGCCCGGGAACGGATCGGCAAAGTTGGCGAGTTGCACGATGCCGAACGGCATGGCGGGAAACTCGAAGGCCTCGCGCCACGCCGAGATCACCGCCGGCAGCAGGACCTGATACTCCGCCGCACGGCCGACGTTGGTCTCCCCCTGGTACCAGATCGCGCCGGCGAAGGCGAAGGGCGCGATCGGGCCCAGCATCGCGTTCCACATCGCCGCGGGGCGCGAGCCCTGCATCCAGCCAAACGCGCCCTGCGGCTCCTCGGGCACACGCCCCCCCGCGGCGCGGGCCTGGGCAGCCTGCTCCGCCCATGCCGACATGATCCGCTCGTGCTCCTCGGCCCGCTGCGCGGCGGATGTGCGGAGATTCCCGAGCCCAGGATGGTCCGCGAAGTGCCCCGCGGGCAGCCACGCCTCGGCCGCCGAGCCGCCCAACGCGGCGCAGACCAGGCCAACCGGCACGTCCAACTCCTGCCGCACGGCCCGCCCGAAGAAGTAGCCCACACCCGAAAACTCGCCCAGCGCCGCGGCGTCAGCACGGGCCCACGCGCCGGGCACGTCCGGCTGCAGTTCGACGCTCGTCGCACGCTGCACGAGCATGATCCGAAGCCCCGCGTCGTCGGCCGCGCGAGCGGCTTCGGCCCCACCGTCCGACTCGGCAACGGTCCACGCCATGTTGGACTGGCCCGAGCAGAGCCACACCTCGCCGACCAACACATCCCCAAAGACCACCCGCTCGTCGCCGCCGGTCACGACAAGCTCGTGCGGCCCACCGGCCTCGAGCGTGGGAAGCACGACGCGCCAGGCGCCCGTGCCGTCGGCGACGGCCCGCGACTCACGGCCTGCGACCTCGACCCGCACCGATGCACCGGGCGTCGCGCGGCCCCACACCGGCACCGGCCGGCCCCGCTGCAACACCATGTGATCACCGAACACGGCGGGCAGCCACAGCGCCGGCTCGGCCACCGCCCACGCGGACGACACGACGACGGCCACGCCCGCCGCCGCCCACTGGGCGACGCGTTCGAAGGGCCCATGCGGTGCACGCACTCGGGTCATCACTTGGCTCGCTCCGCAGCTTGGCGCATCGGGGTCGGCCTCCACCGGGCCGACGCCGCCAAGCGATGCCCCCATCGAGGGGCGGGTGTCTCTGCCACGCGTCGACGTTCCGAGGGCGAACGTCCTAGGCATCCTGCAATGGCGCCGCAACGCTGTTGCAAGTCGCCTTGAAATCCCTTACACTGCAGGCCACGATAGACACGGGGCGAAACGCCCGCAAGGCGAACCCCGCGAATTCTCGGCACTTTTCTCCGAGACGTCGCAGGTGCCCGATAAAACTCCGAACGGCATGCCCGGGTGCCGAGCCGCCCCATCCACCCGGCACGCTGCAACGCTCGTTGCAGCGCATGAAAGGCAGTCCACGTGATGCCCACGCCCCGCGCACCGCTCTCGCCGCACCGCCCGCACCGGTGGCTCCCGTGCCTGCTCGGCCTTGTCCTTGCCGTGGCGGCGGGGCCGTCGCGGGGCACCTTGCCGGCACGGGGGTTTGTCTCGACGACCGCCGAGGCCGGCTCGTTTGCGCTCGTTGTGGGCGAGGCCGCACCGCTGATTCTGGACGACACCGCGTTCCCCGGCGTCCGCCGCGTGGCCGCCGAGGTGGCGGAGGACATTCGCGCCATCACGGGCGTCTCGCCGCGGGTCGAGGCTTCGAGCGAGGCGACGCCCGCGGGGCGGCGGCTCGTGCTCGTCGGCACCCTCGGCCGCGATCGACGGATCGACCGACTGCTGGAGGCGGGGCGGCTCGACGCGGAGGCCATCCGCGGAAAGCGGGAGGCGTTCCTCATCCAAACCGTCCCCGCGCCGTGGCCGGGGTGCGACAGCGCGCTCATCATCGCGGGGAGCGACAAACGCGGCTCGATCTACGGCCTCTACACCCTCTCGCGCGACGCGGGCGTGTCGCCCTGGGCCTGGTGGGCCGATGTCCCGATCCCGCGGCACGCGGAGCTCCACGTCCGCGGCGGCGCCTATTCGGACGGCGAACCCCACGTCCGCTACCGCGGCATCTTCATCAACGACGAGGCCCCCGCCCTGGCCGGATGGGCCCACGACAAATTCGGCGGCTGCAACAGCCAGTTTTACGCCCGCGTGTACCAGTTGATCCTCCGCCTGCGCGGCAACTACCTCTGGCCCGCGATGTGGGGGCGTTCCCTCTGGGACGACGACCCCGCGAGCGCACCGCTCGCCGACGAGTACGGCGTCGTCCTCGGCACCTCGCACCACGAGCCGATGCTCCGCGCCCACGTCGAATGGGCCCGTCACGGCCGCGGCGCGTGGAACTACGGCACCAACGCCGAGGTGCTCCGCGGCTTCTGGGAGGAGGGCCTCCGCCGCTCCGCCGGACATGAAACGATCGTGACCATCGGCATGCGCGGCGACGGCGACGAGGCGATGAGCGAAGAGGCCGACATCGACCTCCTGCAGCGGATCATCACCGACCAACGCGGCATCATCGAACGCGTCACGGGCTCCGCCGCTGAAGAGACGCCCCAGCTCTGGGCGCTCTACAAGGAGGTGCAGGAGTACTACGACCGCGGCATGCGCGTGCCCGACGATGTCACGCTGCTGCTCTGCGACGACAACTGGGGGAACATCCGGCGACTTCCGGCGAGCGACGCACCGCCCCGCGCGGGCGGCTTCGGCGTCTACTACCACTTTGACTACGTCGGCGGGCCCCGGAACTACAAGTGGATCAACACCAACCCCCTGCCGCGTGTCTGGGAGCAGATGTCCCTCGCGTACGAGCACGGCGTCGACCGCGTCTGGATCGTAAACGTCGGCGACCTCAAGCCCATGGAGCTGCCCATCAGCTTCTTCCTCGACATGGCGTGGAACCCCGAGGCGATGACCCAGGACCGCCTCGCCGGCTACACCCGCCAGTGGGCCGCGGAGCAGTTCGGCGGGCACTTTGCGGATGACATCGGCGACCTGCTCGCGCAGTACGCGAAGTTCAACGGGCGGCGAAAGCCCGAGCTGCTCGCACCCGAGACCTACAGCCTCGACGAGGGCCGCGAGTTCGAGCGAGTTGTTGCCGAGTACAACGACCTGGCCCGCCGCGCCGACCGCATCGCGGGCATGCTCCCCGAAGAATTCAGCGACGCCTTCGAGCAGCTCGTGCGCTACCCGGTCGGTGCGAGCGCCACGCTGAACGATCTCTACCTCACCGTCGCGAAGAATCACCAGTACGCCCGGCAGCGCCGCTCGATGACCAACACGCTCGCCGCGCGGGCCGAGGAGCTCTTCCGCCGCGATGCCGAGCTCGCGCGCCGGTACAACGAAGACATCGCCGCCGGCAAGTGGTCGCACATGATGGACCAGACCAACATCGGCTACGACTCCTGGCAGCAGCCCGAGACCGACATCATGCCCACGGTGCAGCGCGTCAACCTTCCGGAGGCGGCCTCCCTCGGCGTGGCGCTCGAGAGCGACACCCGCTGGTGGCCCGACACCGACGCCCGGGCCGAACTGCTCGGCCTCTGCCCCTTCGCCCGCGGCACGCGGTTCATCGAGCTGTTCAACCGTGGACGCCGCCCGCTGCAGTATCGCCTGCAATGCGACGCGCCGTGGGTCCTCGTCGACGGCCGCTCCGTGCAGACCGCGCACCGCGGCGAGATCCACCAGCAAGCCCGCTTCGAGATCGGCGTGGACTGGGACGCCCTCCCGCCGGGTCGTCACGCCGCGACGCTCGTGGCCGAGGGCAGCGACGGCGCGCGCGTGCCCGTGCACATCCGCGTCGCGCAGCCCGAGCTCTCGGGCGAGTCTGACGCGCCCGCCTTCGTCGAGTCCGGCGGGGCGATCTCCATCCACGCCGATCGCTTCACGCGCAGCATCCGCCGCGCCGGCGTGGGGTGGGACGTGCTGCCCGACCACGGCCGCACCGGGTCAGCCGTTGCGCCACGCCCGTTCACCGCGGCGAGCGTGCTCCCCGGCAACGACTCGCCTCGGCTTGATTACGACATCCAGCTCATCACCCCGGGGGATCTCACGCTCGCGGTCTACGCCTCGCCCACGCAGGACTACCCCGGCCGCGGCGGGCTGCGATACGCCGTGTCGATCAACGATGAGCCGCCGCGTGTGGTCAACCTGCACGCCGACACGTCGTCGGCCGCGTGGGAGCACTCGGTCGCCTCCAACATCAACCTCACAACGACCACCCACCGCGTCGCCTCCCCTGGGCGACACACCCTGAGGCTCTGGATGGTCGACCCGGGCGTTGTCGTGCAGAAGCTCGTCCTGCACACCGGCGAGATAAAGCCGACCTTCCTCGGCCCCCCCAACAGCCCCACCACCACCGCCGCCCGCGTCCGCATGCCGGACCCCACGCCGCCCCGTCCGCCCGCGGCCGACGCGGGCCCGGACACCGGCCGCTCCGCCGCCTTTGACTGGTTCGAGTACCAGGGCCGAGACGAGGTCTTCGAGCAGGCCGCCGGCCGCCCCGGCGAATACCTGAACCCCATCCTCGCCGGGTTCTACCCAGACCCATCCATCACCCGCGTCGGCCCAGACTTCTACCTCGTGCACTCCACGTTCTGCTACTTCCCCGGCATCCCGATCTTCCACAGCCGCGATCTCGTCCACTGGACCCAGATCGGGAACGTCATCCACCGCCGCGAGCAGCTCGGCTTCGACGGGCTGGGCCTCTCGCGCGGCGTCTTTGCGCCCTCCATCGAGCACCACGACGGCGTCTTCTACGTCCTCAACACCTGCGTCGACTGCGGCGGCAACTTCGTTGTCACCGCCACAAACCCCGCCGGCCCCTGGTCCGACCCCGTCTGGCTCCCCGAGGTTGACGGCATCGACCCCTCGCTCTTCTTCGATGACGACGGCCGCGCGTACATCATCAACAACGGCTCCCCCATCGGCCCGCCGCGCTACGAGGGCCACCGCGCCCTGTGGATCCAGGAGTTCGATGCCGAGGGCCTCCGCACCTTCGGCCCGCGCACCATGATCGTCGACGGCGGCAGCGACCCCTCGACCAAGCCCATCTGGATCGAGGGCCCCCACATCTTCAGGCACGAGGGCCGCTACTACCTCATCTCCGCCGAGGGCGGGACAAGCACGCAGCACTCGCAGGTCGTCTTCCGCGGCGACTCCCCCACCGGCCCGTGGCAGCCCTTCCCGGGCAATCCCATCCTCACACAACGCCACCTCGACCCCGCGCGGGCAAACCCCATCACCTCCGCCGGGCACGCCGACTTCGTCTCGCTCGACAACGGCGAGTGGTGGGCCACCTTCCTCGCCACCCGGCCCTACGAGGGCAACTTCTACAACACCGGCCGCGAAACGTTCCTCATGCCCGTGCAGTGGCAGGACGGCTGGCCCGTCATGACACGGGGCGACCAGCTCATCCCCTTCTCCGCGCCGCGGCCCGGGCTCCACGCCACGCCGCCGCCAGAAATCCCCACCACCGGCAACTTCACCTGGCGCGACGAGTTCGACGGCCCGGAGCTCTCATCCCCCTGGCTCTTCGTCCGCGCCCCGCGCCAGCGCTGGCACGACTTCACCTCCACCCCCGGCGCCCTCACCATCGCCGCGCGGCCCGATCACATCGGGAGCCCGACGCAGCCCTCCTTCATCGCCCGCAGGCTGCAGCACACCCACGCCACCGCGTCGACGCGCATGCGCTACCTCCCCTCCCGCCCGGGAGACGCCGCGGGACTCGTCGCCTACCAGAGCGACGAGTTCTACCACTTCTTCGGCGTCACCCTGGGCGACGAGGGCCCCGTCCTCCGCGTCGCCCGCCGCGAGGGCCCGCTCCAGCCCACCGAGGGCCGCGTCCTCGCCGAGCGCCCGCTCGCCGCCCCAATCGACGCCGAGCTCGGCGCCCCGCTCAATGCCCCGATCGACCTGCGCATCCAGATCGACGGCGGCGCCATCTCCTTCGAGTTCGCCGAGCAGCCCGGCCAGTGGAAGACGCTGCTGCGAGACGCCGACGCCCGCGGCCTCAGCACACAAAGCGCCGGCGGCTTCGTCGGCGCCACCCTCGGCCCATA
>CAZCBN010000006.1:0-638 GCA_964496975.1 uncultured Phycisphaeraceae bacterium | reverse complement strand
CCCCAGCAACCAACGCCACAAACGCAGCCCCCGCGCCGGCCCCCAAGGCCGCCACGCCCTGACCGACGACCCTGACCGACGACCCCGACCGACAACCCTGACCGCCCACCCGCGTCACGCCTGCACGCCGAAGCGGAACTCCATCCGGTGCCGGTAGGTCTCGCCGGGGTGCAGCAGCGGCGCGTGCCAGCCCGCGTGGTTCACCGCGTCGGGGAAGCACTGCGTCTCCAGGCACACCCCCGCGTGCCGGACGTACCGCACCCCGCCCTTGCCGACCACCGTGCCGTCAAAGAAGTTGCCCGTGTACACCTGCACGCCCGGCTGATCCGACCGCAGCTCCAGCGTCCGCCCCGACGCGGCGTCTTCCAGCACCGCCACCGGACGCATCGCCCCAGCCTCGCCGTCCACCGCAAAGTTCAGATCAAGCCCCCCCGTCTCCGCCAGCGCAGGCCCGCTCCGCAGATCAAACGGCGTGCCCGACACCGGCCGCACCTCACCCGTCGGGATGCCGTCCGCCCCCGTCGGCGTGCAGTGCGACGACCAAAGCCGCAGCCGCTGCGGCGACACACTCCCCGACGCGTGCCCCGCGAGGTTCCAGTAGGCGTGCTGCGCGAGATTGCAGAGCGTCGGCTCCGTCG
>CAZCBN010000005.1:36521-51032 GCA_964496975.1 uncultured Phycisphaeraceae bacterium | reverse complement strand
CGTCAGGGCCGGCCGCCGCCGCCGCCACCACCACCGCCACCGCCGCCCGGGCGGCCGGCGCCGCCGGGGCCACGGCCGGGGCCGCCGTTGCCGAACATGCGGCTGAAGAACTCGCCGCGGAGGCCGTTCATCTGGGAGTTGCCGGACTGGACGCTCTGGCTGATGCGTTGGTTCATGCGTTCCTGCATCTGCTTCTGGCGGGCTTCCATCTCGGCGCGTTGCTCGTCGGTCATGGTGGCGGGGTCGGGGCGTTCGCCGCCGGGGCGGCGCTGGCCGTCGCCGCCGGGCCCGCCGCGGCCGGGGCCGAAGCGGCCGAAGGGCATCTCCATCTCCTGGCCGCGGGCGAATGCGATCACGGCGGCGTTCATGCGGGCCTCCATGACCTCGCGCATGCCCTCGCGGGTTTTCTCGTCGCGGAAGAGGTTGCGGAGCTCGTCGGTGCTCATGCCCTCCATGAGGCGCGAGGCCTCGGCGACGTAGGCCTGCTTGCGGTCTTCATCGAGGCGCTTGAAGCTGGACGAGGCCATGACGACCGCGGCCTCTTGCGCTGAGGTGGGCAGCGGGGGCGGCAGGAGCGACCGCATCAGGAAGACGCCCGCGCCGAGGGCGACGAGGCCCAGCACGCCGGCCGCGATGCCGACCGTGGTCTTCTTCTTCTTCGACCAGCCGGCGTCGATCGCCTGCCGCGGGGCGCGGGCGGGGGCGAGCTCGGTGCGGCGCGAGGGGGCGGCGGGGCCGGCGTCGGCGACGGCGATGCCGTCGAGAAGGGAGCCGCCCTGGGAGCCGCCGGTGTTGTGCGTGTTGTTCGCGTGGCTGGGGTTGCTCGGCATGGGTGCGTGCCCTCTCGGGTGGTGCGGGTGCGTGCTTGGGGTGGCGTGGGGGGGGGCGTGGACGAGGTGTGGGCTATCGGGCGGTGCCGTCGGATCCGTATCGGCCGACGTGGCTGTCGGCGAAGAGGACGTTGCGTGTGGCGTGGAAGAAGTCTGCGGTGACGTTGCCGCCGCCGAAGCGGTCGTCGATGACGAAGGTGCCGCCGTCGAAGTCGTAGGAGACGGGGGTGTCCACGGGCTGGCGTTCGAGGAAGGTGGCGAAGAAGGTCTGCTCGTAGGGCTGGCCGGCGAGGGCGAAGACATAGGTGTACGAGGCGCCGCAGGTGCGGGACACGCCGCCGGCGTCGGTGTAGGGGGTTTCGGCGATGACCTTGTCACCCGGGCAGACCCAAGCGGCGCTGTCCTCGCCCATGTAGGCGTCGGTCGCCTCGGGCAGGCTGGGGAGGGCCATCTCGGCTTCTTCCTCGCGGATGTCGCCGTTCAGGCCGCTGAGCCAGGGGTTGGACATGTAACGGGCGAGGGGGAAGACCTCTTTGAAGTCGTTCTTGTACATCTCGACGGCGGCGCCGACGTTCTTCAGGTTGCTTCCGCAGGCAACGCGGCGGGCCGAATCAATCGCCAGCGGCAGGGCGGGGAGCAGGATCGCGATGAGCAGCGCGATGATGGAGATGGTGACGATGAGCTCGATAAGGGAGAAGGCCCCTCGGCGAGTCGGCACGGAACGCGTGGGGAGATGATGCATGCCTGCCGATTCCCTGAACGGACCGCGCCGCGGGGCCGGACCGGTGCGTGATATGGACGGGTTGCCCCGCAGTGTACCGAACAGTTCCGAGACGGCCGGGTGGCACCGGGGCCGAATCTCCGGGCGGCGTCGCTTCGGGGCGACGCGGCGGGCGGATGTTGCCGGGCCGTGCCGGGAGACACGGCGGGACACCGGGACACCTCAACATGTGCCGCGCGGGCGCGGCGGTGCAACGCCGACGCCTTTGCGACATTGCGGTGGGCGTTGATGCGCCGGGGCCGCTGGCCCGTCGATGGGCCTTTGTGTTTGGCGCGTTCCGGCGGCCCGGGGACATCGAGAGTGGCCCGCTTTGGAAGATGCCCGATGCATCGGGGACGTGCGGCCGCGTTTCGTTCGTTTTTTGTCAGGATCTGGATCGGCGAGCG
Source organism: uncultured Phycisphaeraceae bacterium (assembly GCA_964496975.1). GTDB lineage: Bacteria > Planctomycetota > Phycisphaerae > Phycisphaerales > UBA1924 > CAZCBN01. The sequence goes on along the minus strand of CAZCBN010000005.1, from coordinate 49,035 downwards.
GCGCCTTCGAGGCGAGGGACGGCGGATCGTCAGGCGATGGTGTGGGCCGGCGGGGGCGTGTCGGCGTTGATCTTCTGGCGGCGGGGCTGGGCGTCGGGGCGGTCCAGCGAGAGCAGGACCATGTCGTCGTTCACACGGCACTGGAGGTGGACGGGTCGCTTCCAGAGCATGCAGACGCCGCGGAGGACCTCCGCGGCCTTGGCGGCGTCGACCTCGATGCCGTGGAACTCGTGGGCGAGGTAGAGCTCGCCGCGGTTCAGGTAGTTGCCGTCGACGACGTAGATGAACGGCTGGCCCATGTTGGTGATCTGGAAGAGCAGGGTCTGCTTCACGCGGCCGAAGTCGCGCGTGACGACCTTCACCTCGCCGGTCTGGGGGTCGCGGCGGAACTGGTACATCTGGTGCTTCTCGACGAACTCGGGGGTGAGGAACTCGTCGATGAAGTTGACGTCGTTGTAGACGCGGCGGACCTCGAAGATCTTGTCGCGGCCCTTGCGGCTGCCGTCGTCGTAGCGTTGCTTCTCGCCGATGCCCTCGAGCAGTTCCCAGTCGTGGCCGTGCTGGCCCTTGTCCCAGCGGCGTTCGATGTCCTTGTAGAGCTCGACGCCGATCTTGTAGGGGTTGAAACCGCCGGGGGGCATGTAGACGACGCCGGCGTGCTGCTCGGCGTAGTCGATGATCTCCTTGTCTTCGAGGAAGTGCTCGGTCATGAGCTTGGAGTGCCAGTAGGTCGCCCAGCCCTCGTTCATGATCTTGGTCATCGCCTGCGGGGCGAAGTAGTAGCTCTCCTCGCGGATGAGGCCCAGCACGTCGGCCTGCCAATCCTCCAGCGGGGCGTGGCGGAGCAGGAAGAGCAGCACGTCGCGCGTGGGCCTCGCGGGGAAGGCCCGCTTCTCGGCCTCGACGCGTTCGCGGTGGGCGTCGCGCTGCCGCTGCATCTCGCTGGCAGGGTTGATGAAGGGGTCCATGTAGTCCTTGGCGGGGAGCTTGTCGGGCGTGAAGGCGCGGGGGTCGCGCGTGCCGTCGTCCTCGCGGTCCCTCCCCCACTGCCGCGGGTCGTCCTCGCGGCGGACGAAGACCGAGTGCGGGTCGATGAGCCACTCGACGCTGACGCACGCGTCGATGAAGCGCTCGACCTCCTCGCCGCTCTCGCGCTCGATGTGGCGGCGGACGCGGGTGGCGTGGTTCGCCATCACGTCCATCATCTTTTGCTCGGTCTTGCTGAACCAGAAGTTGTTCTTGAAGAAGTCGGCGTGGCCGTAGACGTGGGCCATGACCAGTTTCTGGTCGGTGGTGCTGTTGCTCTCCTGCAGGTAGGCGTAGCAGGGGTTGTTGTTGATGACCATCTCGTAGATGCGGCCGAGGCCGTAGGCGTCGCGCTTGCTGAGGCGTTCAAACTCCATGCCCCATCGCCAGTGGGGGTAGCGTGAGGGGAACCCGCCGTAGGCGGCGATCTGGTTCATGGTCTGGAAGTCGATTTTCTCGTAGATGACCTCGTGAAAATCGAGGCCGTATTCTCGGGCCTTGGCCTTGATGGCCTTCATGTGGGCGAGCAGGTCTGGGCCAAGGTCCGAGCTGCTCAGGCGTGAGCCGGGCATGGTGCTCCCTTCCGGAATCCTTACCACTCTATCGGCCCGCGGATGAAAAAACCTTGGTGAGTCTTGCGATACCGGTTACGCTCAACCCCGGCCGAGAAGGGCGATCCGAGGGGAGAATGTCATGAAGTTCTTGGCAGGCCTGAGGCGCCCGACCGCGGCGTCTGTTGTGTGTCTGTCGGTGTTCACGGCCTTCGCGGGCCCGCTCAATCCGCCGGGCGGGCCGGTCGTGCCGACCGCCAAGCCGATCGCGGAGGTCGAGCCGCGCATCGCGCTGAGCGACCTGAGCACGCCGGGCGACGCGGACAGCGTCTTCCGCATCGTGCAGCCGGGCTCGTACTACCTGACAGGCAACCTCGCGGCGGGCGCGGGCATCCGCGTGATCGCAACAGACGCGCGCATCTTGCGCAACGCTCGCAATGCCAACGAACGCGGCATCGATGTCTCCGGCGCCGGACACCTTGTTCTCTACAACAGCTGCAGCGGGAACGGCGTGAACTTCGAGATTGTCGCCGGCAACATCTATGGCCCGATCGTCAACCGCACCACGGGCACCTTCGCCCCGGCGAGCGGCAGCAGCGCCACCGGCACCACCAACAACAGCGATCCCAACGCGAACTTCGCGTATTGACACCGCACACACCCGAGGAGATCGACGCATGCCCAAGCCGAGAATCCTGACCATCGCCGCGACCATCGCGTGGCTGGCGACAAGCCCTGCTGTGGCCGGGCCTCTCAACCCGCCGGGCGGGCCCGTCTTGTCGACGGCCAAGCCAATCGCCGAGGTCGAGCCACGCACCGCAATCAACGCGGCGAACACGCCGGGCGACGACGACGCCTCCCCGAGCCTCTTCAAGATCACCCAGCCCGGCTCGTACTACCTCACCGGCAACATCACCGGTGTGGCGGGCCGGCACGGCATCGAGATCGCCGCGTCCGGCGTCACGCTCGACCTCAACGGTTTCCGGCTGGAAGGCGTTACGGGGTCGCTCGACGGCATCGTGTGCTTGTCGAGCTTCGGACAGATCAGCATCCGGAACGGCTCCATCGGCCGGTGGGGCGGCAACGGCCTGGCGCTGGACTCCTTCGGGGCCTCGGGGGCCGTGACGTCCATCTCATCTTCCAACAACGGCGGCGTGGGCATCCGCACCGGTGTGTCCTTCACGGTCGAGAACTGCGCCGCGCGGAGCAACGGGGGAGACGGGATCGATGCCGGGATCTACAGCACCCTTCTGAACTGCTCCGCGGCCTTCAACACCGGCATCGGCATCATCGCCAACTCGAACTCCACGGTCCTCAACTGCGCCGCGAGCGGCAGCGGCGAGACCGGCTTCAGTTCCGGCGCCGGCTGTACGTACTCGAACTGCAGCGCGATCGGCAACGACGGCTTCGGCTTCTCCACCGCGCAGGGATGCACCCTGACCGGGTGCAGCGCCTGGAACAACTTCGGCGGCGGCTACAGCGTTGGGAGCGGCTGCACCGTCACCAGCTGCACGGCGAACACGAACAACGGCATCGGCATCGCGACCGGATCCGCGAGCAGCGTCACGCGTTGCACCGTCGCATCCAGCGACCTCGACGGCATCTTCGTCAGCAGCGATTGTGTCGTGAGGGACAACACCGTCGACAACGCCGGCCTGGGCGTCACGAGCGGCGCGGCCATTCACTCCACCGGGAGCGACAACCGCATCGAGGGCAACAACTGCACGGACTCGGACCGCGGCATCGAAGTGGACAGCTCCGGCAACATCATCCTCCGCAACACCTGCGCCGGCAACACCACCAACTGGGACATTGTGGCCAACAACGTGCTCGGCCCGATCCTCGATCGCACGGCGCCCGCCTCCTTGCCCGTGCTCGGGAACTCCGCGCCCAGCAGTCTCGGCAGCACTGACCCGAACGCCAACTTCACGTATTGATCCCAGACCGTCACAGATCAGGACCTGCGCCATGAAGAAGACCACCGCCGCCGCCCTGCTCCTCGTTGCCCACATTCTCACGGTTCCCGCCCTCGCCGGCCCGCTGAACCCGCCGGCCGGCGCCGTGACCTCAACGCCGAAGCCGCTCGGCGAGATCGAGCCGCGCATCGCCATCAACGCGACCAACACGCCCGGCGACAACGACGGCAGCCCGAGCCTGTTCAAGATCACGCAGCCCGGCTCGTACTACCTCACCGGCAACATCACCGGCGTGTCGGGACGGACCGGCATCGAGATCGCCTCGTCCGACGTCAGCATCGATCTGAACGGCTTCCGCCTCGCCGGTGTGCCCGGATCCCTTGACGGCGTGCGCGTCCCCGCGCCCGGCACCAGCGGCATCAGCGTCTCCAACGGCACCGTCAGCGGATGGGGCAACGACGGTGTGGACCTCAGCGTCACCATCGCGAGCACCGGCCGCAACCTGACGGTGACCGGGAATGTCAACACCGGTCTCCTGCTCGGGGACAACTCGATCGCCGACGCCTGCGTCGCCAACGCCAACGGAAGCCGCGGCATCTTGATCGGGCTCGCCGGCGCTGCGCGGGGGTGCTCAACCGCCGACAACGGCGGCGACGGACTTCTCGTCGGAAGTTCAAGCACGGTCGCCGACTGCGCGTCGTATCGAAACGAGGGCAACGGCTTCTCCAGTGGCTCCGGGGCAACCTTCACGTCCTGCGCCGCCGCGTTCAACGCGAACGCGGGCTTTCACGTGAGCATCGGATGCGTCGTGTCGGCGTGCGTCTCCTACTCGAACGCCGTAGGCATCGACGCCTCCGCCGGCTCCACCATCACGAACAACTCCGTCCGCTTCTCCGCCGCCGACGGCGTCCGCGTCTCCTCGCAGTGCCTCGTCCGCAGCAACGCCTGCTCCTTCAACGGCGACACCGCGGACGGGGCCAACATCCACACCATCGGCGTCGACAACCGCATCGAGGACAACATCTGCTCCAGCGCAGACCGCGGCATCGACGTGGACCTTTCGGGCAGCATCATCATCCGCAACACGTGCTCGGGCAACGCCGTCAACTGGACGATCGCCGCCGGCAACGCCGTGGCCCCGATCGTTCAAGCCTCGACCAACGCGGCCGCCATCAACGGCAGCACGTACCTCGGCTCGCTCGGCAACACCGACCCCAACGCGAACTTTTCGTATTGACCCGCGCACCAGAAGCCCCAGGACTCGAGCCTCGCATGAACACGCGCCCGCCCATCCTCGCCGCACTGCTCGTCGCGCTGCCCGCCCCTGCCCTCGGCGGGCCGCTGAACCCGCCCGCGGGCGTCGTGACGCCGACCGCCAAGCCCCTGGGCGAGGTCGAGCCGCGCGTCGCCGTCAACAGCACGAACACGCCCGGGACCGCGACCGACGTCTTCCGCATCACGCAGCCCGGCACCTACTACCTGGCCGGCAACATCACCGCGCCCGCCAACGGAAGCGCGATCCGCGTCAGCGCCAGCGATGTCACGATCGACCTGAATGGCTTCACGATCAGCGGCGGGAGCACGTCCACGTTCGGCGTGTACACCTCCGACGGCGCCGCGCGAACCGTTGTTCGCAACGGCTCCCTCCGTTTCCCCGGGTTAACCGCGGTGCTCCTCAGCGCAGATTCGCTGGTTGAGAACGTGACCGTGACCGGCGCAAGCAGTTCAACCATCGGCATCCTGGTCGGCGAGCGAAGCGTGGTCCGGCACGGCCGGGTGCAAGGCGGTGCCATCGCCGTGCAGACCGGCTCCGACTGCGTCGTCGAAGGCCTGTCCGCGTCTCTGGTCGCCACCGGCGTCGACGCCGGCAACAGCACGGGCGTCGTGGTCCGCGACTGCTTGATCAGCCAGGCCGCCGCGCTTTCCGGCTCCGGCGTTCGCTCGGGCAACCGCCTCACGATCGCCCGCACCCGGCTGAACGGGTTCGTCATCGGCATCGCGGCCGCCGAGCAGGCCGTCGTGGAAGGCGCCTCCGTCACCAACGGGACGATCGGCATCATCCTCGGAAAGAACGCCACACTGCGCGATGTCGAAGTGATCACCATGGCCTCCTCCGGCGTGCAGGTCGCGGATGCCTCGACTCTCGAAAGCGTGAACGTGCGCGCCTGCGTCGACGTCGGCATCACCGTCACCGCCGACTGCGCCCTCACGCGCTGCCATGTCTCTGGATGCGCAGCCAACGGCGTTGTCGCGGGCAATCGAAACGCCTTCGTGGATTGCGCATCCAGCCGCAACACCGGCGGCGCCGGCTTCGTGGTCATCGACGGCAACAGTTTCACCAACTGCCACGCCGACGAGAACGCCGGCGACGGCTTCAACGGACGCTTCGGGAACATCTTCCGCGGCTGCGGCGCCCGCACCAACAACGGCGACGGCATCGAGGGATCCTCCGGCACCTTCATCTCCGAAACGCGATTCGACGGCAACGGCAACGGAACCACCATCGCCGCCAACATCCGCATCACCGGCGACGCCGGACGCATCGAGGCCAATACCCTCGTGGGCGCCGACTTCGGCATCCAGACCACCAGCGGTGGGAACCTGATCATCCGAAACAGCTCCCGCAACAGCGGCAACTCGTACGGCGGCATCAGCCCCGGCAACGACGTCGGACCCATCGGCGCCGCGGCCACCGCCACCAGCCCATGGGCCAACATCCAGTACTGATCGCACCGCCTGACGTCGGAGCACACCAATGAACCGTTCGATGCACGTCGGTCTTTCCGCGATCATGCACGTCCTTGTGGGCGTCGCCCCCGCCCTCTCGGGCCCGCTCGACCCGCCCGAGCCCGTCATCGCCCCCACCGCCAAGCCCCTCGCCCAGCTCGAACCGCGCACCGCCATCGACGATGTCAACACCCCATCCGACGGCTTCAGCGTCTTCGTCATCTCCGCGCCCGGCTCCTACTACCTCACCGGCAACCTCACCGCCACCGACGGCCGCCACGGCCTGCTCATCGCCGCCTCCAACGTCACCGTTGACCTCATGGGCTTCACGCTCGACGGCGCGGGCCTCGGCGCCTCCGGCATCACCACCGGCACCGCGAACCTCACCGCCATCCGCGTCCGCAACGGCGTCGTCTCCAACTGGACCACCGGCGTCGACCTCGCCGACGCCATCGCCGCGAACGTCGCCGACGTGCAAGCCGCCGCGTGCAGCGGCCCAGGCATCTCCGTCGGCACCGGCGCCGTCGTCGCCCGCTGCACCGCCGAGCGAAACACCGGCGACGGCATCATCATCGCCGACTCGGCCGTCCTCATCGATTCCGTCGCCTTCAACAACCAGGCCAACGGCATCACCTGCGGCTCCCGCTCCGAGGTCACCCGCTGCAAGGCCGATTCCAACTTCGTCCACGGCATCGCCGCCGGCTCATCCTCCCGCATCCACCTGAACACCGCCGACGGCAACGGCATCTCCAGCGCCACCGGCGCCGGCATCTTCTGCTCCACCACCACCTCCGGCGCCATCATCACCGACAACGTCTGCGTCCAGAACGACCACGGCATCTGGGTCCAGGGCGCCACCGGCAACTTCATCCTGCGAAACATCGCCGGCCTGTCCAACTTCGAGAACTTCAGAATCGTCCTGAACAACCGCACCGCCCCCACCGCGTTCGGCGCCCTCAGCCCCGCGATCAACGGCAACTCCGGCGGTGCGTCCCTCGGCTCGACCGACCCCAACGCAAACTTCTCGTATTGAACACCTGCACGATGGAGGAGCATCCGCATGCGTTTCTGGAGCCCGACCAAAGCCGTCATGATCACCGTCCTTGGGGCTTCCACCGCCCTCGCCGGCCCGCTCGATCCCCCCGCCGGCGCCGTGATCCCAACCCAAAAGCCCCTCGCCGAGGTCGAGCCGCGCGTCGCCATCAACGCGTCCAACACGCCCGGAGACAACGACGCCAGTCCAAGCCAGTTCAAGATCACACAGCCTGGCTCGTACTACCTCACCGGCAACATCACCGGCGTCTCCGCACGCACCGCCATCGAGATCGCCGCCTCCAACGTCACCATCGACCTCAACGGCTTCTCGCTCACCGGCGTCCCAGGCACCGTCGACGCCATCAGCGTCGACGTATCTAACCGCAACAACATCCGCATTCACAACGGCTCCATCTCCGCATGGGGCGGCCACGGCATCGACCTCGGCGGCGGCTCCAACCACCTCGTCTCCGATATCCGCGTCTCGTCCTGCGCGGGCACCGGCATCGCCCTCGGCACCGCCGCGGTCTTTGAACGCTGCTCCGTCTCTTCGTCGGGCGTCGGCTTCACCGCCTCCGTCGGCGCCGTCGCCCGCGGCTGCTCCGGCGTCGGCAACGCAGGCTTCGGCTTCCAGTTCGCAGCCAACGCCGTCATCGAAGGCTGCGCCGCGAACGACAACGCCCTCGGTGGATTCACCGCCGGCTTCGGAAGTTCCTTCACCAGTTGCTCCGCACGGGACAACGGCGGCAACGGCTTCGCTCCCGGAACGGCCACGGCGCTTGCCGAATGCTCCGCCTACTCGAACACAGCCTCCGGATTCTCCCTCGGATCGAACTGCGCCGTTGTCAACTCCGCTGCACACAGCAACGGCGCGAGCGGCTTCACGCTCGCCGCAGGAGGTCGCATCGAGCGTTGCGTGTCGGGCAACAACGCCTCCAACGGCATCCAGGTCTCCGCCGACTGCTCCATCATCGCAAACACCTGCGACAGCAACGGCACCAACGACGGCGCCGGCATCTTCGCGACCTCCAGCGACAACCGCATCGAGGCCAACGCCTGCACCGACAACGACCGCGGCATCGAAATCACATCCGCCGGAAACTTCATCATCCGCAACACCTGCTCCGGCAACACCACCAACTGGAGCATCGCCGCCGGCAACGCCACCGCGCCCATCGTCAGCGCCGCCACCAACGCCGCCGCCATCAACAACGGCATGACGTACTCCGGTTCCCTCGGCAACACCGACCCCAACGCGAACTTCTCGTACTGAGCGCACGCACGATCAAGGAGCATTGGGATGCGTTACTGTCGTCTGACCGCCGCCGTCATCGTCGCCGCGCTGGGGTCCCCCGCCGCCCTCGCCGGCCCGCTGAACCCGCCCGCGGGCCTCGTCACGCCGACGCAAAAACCCCTCGCCGAGGTGGAGCCCCGCGTCGCCATCAACGACGCGAACACCCCAGGCGACAACGACAGCTCCCCGAGCCGCTTCCGCATCACCCAGCCCGGCTCCTACTACCTCGCCGGAAACGTCACCGGCATCGCCGGCCGCATCGGCGTCGAGGTCGTCGCCTCCAACGTCACCATCGACCTCAACGGCTTCACCCTCCGGGGCGTCCCCGGCGCCGCCGAAGCCATCACCACCGGCATCACAAGCCAGAGCAACATCCGCGTCCACAACGGAACCGTCACCGACTGGCCCGGAAACGCCATCGAGCTCGTCTTCGTCACCTCGGCCAACCTCACCGACATCCGTGTCGTCGGCAGCGGCGGTGACGGCATCTGCACAGGCGCGTCTGCCATCATCGAGCGCTGCTCCGCATCCACCAGCGGCCTCGACGGCTTCCGCCTCGGAACGGGCGCCATCGTCAGGGCCTGCGCCGCCTCCTCCAACGGAGACGACGGGTTCGACTTGAGCAGCTTCGGCGTCATCGAGGCGTGCACGGCCAACGAAAACGGCAGCGACGGCTTCGAGGGAGGCATCAGCGTCACCGTCAACGCCTGCTCGTCCAACAACAACACCGCCGCGGGCTTCTCCATCTCCGCCCTCGCCACCGTCACCAACTGCTCCGCCTTCGGCAACGCCACCACCGGCGTCCTCGTCGGGACAAACAGCGCCGTCACCAACTGCTCGGCCGGAGAAAACCTCGTCGAAGGCTTCGTGCTCGGCGCGGGCTCCACCATCGCCTTCTGCACCGCCGCCGCCAACGGCGGCAGCGGCATCCGCGCTCTCAGCGACTGTTACATCCACGACAACACGTGCGACGGCAACGGCACCGGCGCCACCATCTCCGCGGGCATCTTCACCGGGTCCCCCGACTGCCGCATCGAGCGAAACAACTGCACCGACAACGACATCGGCATCAACGTCACCTCCGGCGGCAACCTCATCATCGCCAACTCCTGCGCGAGCAACACCGTCAACTACGAGATCATCGCCGGCAACCGCTTTGGCCCGATCGTCAACATCACCGCCTCCAGCGCAAGCGGCGTCAGCGGCGACTTCGCCCCAAGCAACCTCACCTCCACCGACCCCTTCGCGAACTTCGCGCACTGATCCTCCGCAACCGAAACCCCCAGCCGCGCCCCACCCGCGCCCAGCAAGATCACCAGAGCCACACACTTAGGCAAGACGCCAACGCCATCACCAGAAACACGCGAGACCACCGATGCGTAAGCCACCCGTCGCCGCCCTCGTCCTCCCCCTCGTCCTCGTCACATCCCCCGCCCTGGCCGGCCCGCTGAACCCGCCCGCGGGCCCCGTCGCCCCAACGCAAAAACCCCTCGCCGAGGTCGAGCCGCGCACCGCCATCAACGCGGCCAACACCCCGGGCGACACCGATGATTCGCCGAGCGTCTTCAAGATCACCCAGCCCGGCTCGTACTACCTCCCCGCAAACATCACGGGTGAGGCCAACAAGATCGGCATCGAGATCGCCGCCTCCCACGTCACCATCGACCTCAACGGCTTCCGGGTCGCCGGCGTACCCAACTCGCTCATCGGCATCGCCACCACCGGGGGATTCCGCGACAACATCCGCATCCACAACGGCTCACTCACGGGATGGAGTGTCGACGGCATCAACCTCGGGAACGGTACCAACCACCACATCACCAACGTCCGCGCCGCCTCATGCGTTGGCGGGGGTATCTTCACCGGGAACACCGCGCTCATCGAGCGATGCTCCGCCACCTCCTGCGGCATCGGCATCGCGGCCACCTCGAACGGCGTCGCACGTGGTTGTCTGGCCGCCGCGAATACGGGGACCGGCTTCTCCTTCGGCGCCAACGCGGTCGTCGACGCATGCTCCGCGACGAACAACGGTGCCGGCGGCTTCGCCAGCGGCTCGGGCAGCACCTTCACCGGCTGCACCGCCCGCAACAACCGCGGGTTCGGCTACAGCCTCGGTGTCGCAGGCGCCCTGCGCGGTTGCTCCGCGCTCAGCAACAACGCGGGCGGCTTTTCCCTAGGCGCGTCCACCGTGGTTGTCGACTGCGCCGCCGACAGCAACAGCGGAGTCGGGTTTGCCGTTGGCAACAGCTCGCGCATCGAGCGATCCGTCGCAGCCGACAACTCCGGTAACGGCATCCAGGTTCCGGCCGACTGCTCGGTCATCGGCAACGTGTGCGACAGCAACGGCGCAGGCGCCGGCGACGGCGCCGGTATCGTCGTGACATCCACCGACAACCGCATCGAGGGAAACAACTGCACGGACAACGACCGCGGCATCGACGTGAACAGCACGGGCAACGTCATCGTCAGAAACACCTGCTCCGGCAACACAATCAACTGGGATGTCGTCTCCGGCAACGTCATCCTGGTCCTCAACGCCACGACCGCCGGCGCCGTCACCGGCAACTCCGGCGGCACCGCCCCCGGCCTCGCCGACCCCAACGCCAACTTCACGTATTAAGCTCCCGCGCGCCAACCCACCCAGGTTCAGCCACAGGAAGGAACACCATGCGAGTCCACCCCCTCGCCGCCCTGCTCCTCGCCGCCCCCGCCCTCGCCCTCGCCGGCCCGCTCGATCCCCCCGCCGGCCCCATCGCCCCCACCCCAACACCCCTCGCCGACATCGAGCCACGCCTCCCACTGAACGACACCACCGCCCCCGGAAACGCCACCTACCACCACGTCATCGTCAAGTCCGGCAGCTACTTCCTCGCGGACAAACTCACCGTCGCCAACCCCCGCGGCGGCGTTCTCATCGCCGCCGACAACGTCACCCTCGACCTCAACGGCTTCTCCATCATCGGCCCCGGCGTCGCCTCCGCCACCGGCGACGGCATCTTCATTCAACGCCTCGACTCCAAGCCCGCCAACAACATCGTCATCCGGAACGGCATCATCACCGGCACCGCCAGCGGCGTCGAAGGCCTCCTCGCCAGCGGCGAGATCGAGCATCTCGTCGTCGAACGCGCTCGCAACTTCGCCATCCGCTTTACCACCAACATCGCCGACGGCACCACCCCCGCCATCCGCATCGACGAATGTACCCTCCGCAACAACGGCTCCATCGATGCCTTCCAGGACACCGGCGGCATCTTCGTCCAGGCCGGCGCCCTCGTCACCAACTGCCGCATCGAAGACACCATCGGCATCGGCCTCTACCTCGTCAACGCATCCACCGCCACACGCAACCACGTCGCCGGCATCGCCGCACCCACCGGCCTCACCGCCTCCGCCGTCGCCGTCTACGGCGACCGCTGCACCCTTATCGACAACGTCTTCATCGCCCCCACCCCGGGCGTCCGCGCCATTGACTGCGAAGGCGCCAACCACGTCGTCGTTCGAAACGTCTTCGGCGGTTCAGTCAACTTCCGAGGCACAAACCACGTCTTCGGCCCCGCCGTCACCCCCTCCAATATCAACACCGCCACAAACCCCTTCGCCAACATCAACAACTGACGCCCCGCCGCAACATCCCACCCGCGACCCTCCCGCCCCACCCGCGGCCCCCGCCCCAAGCGAACCCCGCCGACGGGCCGAGCCGACGCCCCCCCCCCCCCCGCCCCGCCCGGTTTGTCCGCCAGCGCAGCCCCACTCCTCTCCCCAGACTTCACAACCCCCCCACTCCCGCCCCGCGTCGCCCTTCATCCCCGCATGTCCAGGCCGTTCCGCCCGATCTCTCCCCAAGCCCTCACCCCGCCCACGGAGACCGCATGCGCCCGATTCACCTCATCGCCCTCGGCCTTCTTCTCGCGTCCCCCTGCGCCCCCGGCCCCGCAGCCCGCTACCCCGGCGCCGTCTCCGGCTCC
>CAZCBN010000005.1:21581-36511 GCA_964496975.1 uncultured Phycisphaeraceae bacterium | reverse complement strand
CCCGCCCGCTGACCCCCCCCGCCGGCCCTATCTCCCCCACCCAGGCCACGCTCATCACCGCCCTCCCCTTCACCATCAGCGCCCCGGGCCACTACCGCCTCGCCGCCAGCCTCACCGCGACCGCCGCCAACCACCGCATCGCCATCAACAGCGGCGCCGTCACCCTGGACCTCGCGGGCCTCACCCTCAGCGGCGACGGCATCGCCAACAACCTCATCAACATCACCGCCGGCCAGGGCATCACCATCCGCAACGGCACCATGCGCGACACCCTCCGCTCCATCGTCTTCGCCGCCGCAACCGCCACCGACATCACCATCGAAGACCTCACCCTCCTCGACAGCGCCAACGAAAACGCCCTCGCCCTCGCAAACTCCTCCGCCGTCGTCCGACGCGTCACCATCAGCAACACCGGCCTCAACGGCATCGCCGCTGGCCAAAACTCCACCATCGAAGACTGCAACATCGCCAACGCCGGCGCCGACGGCGTCCAGCTCACCAGCGGAACCCTCCGCAACACCACCTCCACCAACAACGCCGGCGCCGGCTTCCTCATCGCCGGAAACGCCGCCATCACCCACTGCACCGCCGACAACAACGGCGACAGCGGCTTCATCACCGGCCCCACCACCACCCTCACCCACTGCATCGCCGCCGCCAACGGCGCAAGCCCCCTCGCCCTCACACCGCCCGCACCTACGCCGCCCGCGCTCACGCCGCCCGATGCAGCTCAGCCCGCCAACCCCCCCACCGCCGCCGCTCCATCCACAGACACCGGCAACACCCGCACCACGACCGCGCTCGCGCCCGCGCTCCCCCTCTCCCCCGCCTCGCTCGATGCCCAGGCCCTCCGCGCCCTCGTCGCGCAGCGCCGCACCCCGACCAGCCCGCGCGACAACCTCCCCGTCACGGGCCTCACCGCGCCCACCCGCGGCGCCGCCGCCCCGGGCTTCTCCATCGGTCAGGCCTGCACGCTCGAAAACTGCGTCGCAACCGCCAACGCCGGCGACGGCTTCACCATCGCCCTCGACGCCGTCGTCCGCGGCTGCAGCGCCGTCGCGAACTCCGGCTCCGGCTTCTTCGCAGACCGCTCCGCCTTCACGCAGTCCGCCGCAAACGCCAACGCCCTCTCCGGCTTCGTCCTCGTCGCCGAAGCCTCCGTCGACGCCTGCGAAGCCCGCGGCAACACCCTCAACGGCATCGAGGCCGGCCTCGCCGTCACCATCGTCAACAACCGCGTCAGCGCCAACGGCGCCTCCGGCATCGTCGTCGTCAACTCAGGAAACCGCGTCGACTCCAACCACACCGCCGAAAACGCCAGCGGCTTCGGCATCGTCCTGCAAGCCCCCTTCAACCTCTGCGTCCGCAACCATCTCGAGGTCGACATCATCAACGCCGTCCCCAACAACCTCGTCGGCGGCCTCAACAACCTCAACACCCCGTTCGCCAACTTCGCCTTCTAAACCCCCGCGCGCCTCACGCCGACCCGCCGCGCCCCACCACCACCACCACCGACCCCACCGCCCGAAGCCGGCCCCGCAGCGCCGCCAACCCGCCCGACCGCACCCACGCCTCCACGCGGTACCGCGCCGCCGCGCTCCGCACCACCATCTTCATCTGCCCGCCTCGAAACCCGCCAAAGCCCGCGATCCGCGCGATCTCCGCCGGCACCACCTCCGCGAACACCCGCGACCCCTCCGCCATCTCCTCCATCGCCGCCCGCGCCGCCTCCGCGCGCGCCGTCACCGCAGACCCGATGGCCTCCACGCCATCCGGCCGCACCCGCCACCGGCGGAGCCGCTCGATCTCTTCCGCGCCCAGCATCCCCCTCAGGCTACCCGAGGCACGCCCCGCGCCGCCGCGCGACCGCCACCCTCGCGGGGCACGGCACGCCCTAAATCAGGGACTGCGTCGGCGTGAGGAAGCAACACCTCAACCACCGTCCCGCGCGGTGCCCGCGTCGCCGCCCGGATGGACCCCCCCGCCGCTTCCACCAGTTCACGGCAGAGCGCCAGCCCAAGCCCCGTCCCCCGATGCCGCTCCGGCTTCGCCCCCCCACCCTCGGGCGTCTCATCCGCCCCGCGAACCAACGGCTCAAACAACCGTCCCCGCACGCTGTCCGCGATCCCCGGCCCATCGTCCGCCACGCAGATCCGCACCCACCGAGTCGCGTCGTCCGTGTTCCCCGTGGAACGCTCGCCGCCGCTCCCCTCGACCCACGTCGCGCGCACCTCCACCGCCGTCCCGCCCCCGCGCGCAATCGCCTGCCTGGCATTCAAAATCAGGTTCAGCAGCACATGGTGCAACGCCGCCGGCGTCATCGCCACCGCCAGCGTCGCCGGGCAATGCAACCGCATAAACGGCCCGCCCGGCGTCGGCGCAATCGAATCCATCACCGACCGCGCCGAGGCCTCCACCAGCGCCGAAGGCCGCTCCCGCGCCGCCCCCCCGCCAGGCCCGGCCCCCGACACGCCCGCCCCAACCCCAGGGCGCACCTCACTCCCCGCCGCCCCCCCCGCCGCGCCGCGGGCCAGCTCCAGAATCGTCGTCGCGATCTCCGTCGCCCGCTCCGCGCCGAGCGCGGCCTGCTCCAGAGCCTTCCGCTGCAGCGGCGCATCCCCGGGCCGTCGCAGCGCCGCACGGCAGTACCCAAGCACCGGCGTCAGCAGGTTGTTGAACTCATGGGCAATCGAAGCCGCCAGCAGCCCCAGCCGCACCAGGTGCGTCGACTGCTCCAGCTCGCGCTGCACCCCGCCCAGCGCATTCTGCACCTCATCCAGCCGCCGCTGGAGAGACATCACGTCGTGCTGCCGCTGGGCGTCGGCCTCGACGTCGCGCACGTGGCGGGCTCCGGTCCCCGCGCGCATGTTCCACGTGGAACATCGCCGCGCAGGGCTCCCCACCGCGTATCGTCGAGCCGCGCCTCCCCCACCCGTGGAAACCGGCAACGATCGTCCGACCCGGGCGGTCTTTGCCGGTCACGCCGGCCCTGACGCCCCCCACCCCTCCGAACACCAACCCACATCTCCACCCCCACCGCGTCCGCCCGCACCCGCCAAAACGCCCGCCAACCAACCCGCCACCCACGCCGGGCGAACATCCACCACCGCCCCCGGCCGCGCCCAGACGAACTCGAGACCCGACTCCCGGCTCTCGACCGGTGGTGGGGGGGTGCCGCCGTCTTTCGACACACCGCCCGCCGACATCGCGACGTGCACGACCCACTCGTGGTGCCACGCCCCGCCGCGCTCGTACCGGTGCTCCGCGACCATCCGCACCGCCCCGACGTCCACCGCCAGACCGGCCTCTTCCAGCATCTCCCGCCGCAGCGCCTCGGCGACAGATTCCCCCGGCTCCACATGCCCGCCCGGCAGGTAGCAATGCCCCCGCTCGCGCGACCGGCACCACAGCACGTGTTCCCCGTGGAACATCACCCCGCGAACGATCACCTCAACATCCCGCGGTGGCCGAAACAGTGGGGGGGCACCCTCGCCCGGCATACGCCACGTCCTTCCGATCGAGCCGCCGGCCGGTCCGTCGCGAACCCACGCATCGCCGCCGGCCGCAGATGATGCGAACCCGTCTACCGCATCTAGAGGGTACCATCCGCCATCCCTCGACCCACAGGGCCTCACCATGCCAGACCAAAGCACCGCGCCCGCCAGCCCCGCCGCCACCGACCCCGCCGCCCGCCGCCGCCTCGGCCGGGGCCTTCGCGCCATGATGGGCGCCCCGCTCGCCGTCGAGCCCCCCCGCGGCCCGGCTGCGACCACAGAAAATGGGGATTTTGCTCCACCACAACTGGGTGTATCACCCACCATCCAACCCACCGAGCCCCCCGCTGCATTCATCGCCACGCCTTCGGCCGACGCCCCCGCCACCGCGGTCGACGCCGCTCCGCCCGTCAACCCCGCGCCCGCGAGCAGTGGGGGCCCCGCCATCGGCGCCGGCCTGGTGGAGCTGCCCCTGGCGTCCATCGTGCCGGGCTCGCAGCAGCCTCGGAAGCGGTTCGACGAGGCCGCCCTGGAAGGCCTCGCCGCGTCCATCCGCGCCAGCGGCGTGATGCAGCCGATCGTCGTCCGCCCCGGCGCCGCAGGCACCTACGAGCTCGTCGCCGGCGAGCGGCGCTGGCGGGCCGCGGCCTTGGCGGGCTTGGAGCGGGTGCCCGCCCTGGTGCGCCGGCTGGACGACGCCACGGCCGCCGAGTGGTCGCTGGTCGAGAACGTGCAGCGGGCCGACCTTGGGCCCATGGAGCGGGCCGAGGCGCTGCGCAACCTTCTGACCCGCTTCGGCATGTCGCAGCAGGCCGTCGCGGAGCGCGTGGGCCTTGATCGCTCCACGGTCGCGAATCTCATCCGCCTGACCGAGCTCGAGCCCGAGATCCGCTCCATGCTCGACGAGGGCACGCTGACGGTCGGCCACGGCAAGGCCCTGCTGAGCTGCGACGCCGGCCCGACGCGCGTCGCGCTCGCCACGCGGGCCGCCGCCGACCATTGGAGCGTCCGTCGCCTGGAAGAGTCGGCCCGTGCCGCCGCACGCTCGGCGGGGTCCGAATCTGCGTCCGGCGCAGCCCCGGCAGTGGGGGGGTCAAACGTCGGTCCCGGGCGGCTCGCCCGCTCGCCTGATCTTGAATCGCTCGAACGCCGCCTGGGCGAGCACCTCGGAACGAAGGTCCGCCTGCGTCTCTCGCCCGGCGGGCAGCGCGGCAGCATCGAGATCGCATTCTTCGATCTGGATCACTTCGACAACCTGATGGCCCGCGTGGGTTTCAGCGGAACCTAACCTCGCCGCCCCCGGCGCTCTCACACACGCCCGCCCCGCGATCCGCGGCGTCGCGTCCGCGGCGGGCCGTTGCTTCCCCCAGCGGTCTGGCTTCGGATCTTGCAACAACGCACGCGGTGCCCGCCCCCGGCGGAGCCCCGGCGCGTGAAACGTCACGCCGTGGGGCGTTGCGCGACCCCCCGCGATGCTATGAAGCCGCCCGATGTTCGCGTGTTGTTCTGTCGATGTGGTCAACGTCGTGACACGCGCACGGCGCCGGATGCAAGTTTTTCGGCCCCTCGGCGTGCCGAGGACGATTCGCATGTTATGATCCCCGCTCCCGCGGTCCGATGAAACTCCGCGTTGGGTGCCGCGTTGCCCCACCAGCGAGCGCCCAAACTCAGCAGGCCGATGTAGAAAGGGCCCACGCAGGAAGGGCCCACGCACGCAGGGACCTGGGCGAACAGGGGACCGGGCGAGCTGGCGTCAGGGCGAATAGAAGTCCGGGCGAGTTGGGGCCCGGTCGGTCCGCGGGCGATGAATGTCAGATTGTGTGCCGGGCCGCGCCGACGAGGCATCCCGGCGTTCTTCGGATGACACGGCTTCGGAGAGCTTGAAGGAAGGATCTTGTCATGGCCAAGGTTGTGAAGAAGGGCTCCCGTCGCGGGGGCGGCTCGGCGGCGGCTGCGGCGGCGGGCCCGGCCGCGGGTTCGGCGACCCTGTCGCGCGTCTCGATTGAGGACCTCGCCGCGGAGATGGCCCGCCGCCAGCGCGGCGTCGCCAAGCTCCGGGCCCAGCGCGAGCGCCTCGTCGCCCGCGTGCAGGAGATCGACCGCGAGATCATGGCCCTCGGCGGCGCCGTGGGCGGACGCGTCGCGACCACCGGCGGAGTCACGGCCGCCGGGCGGCCCCGCAAGCGCCCGCAGAACGAGAAGAACCTCGCCGACATGATGGTCGACGTCCTCCGCGGCAAGACCATGGGCGTCAGCGAGCTCGCCGAGGCCGTCGTCGCCGCCGGCTACCAGACCACCGCCTCGTCCTTCCGCACCATCGTCAACCAGACGCTGCTCCGCGACGAACGCTTCAGCAAGGTGGAGCGCGGCCAGTACACCGTCAAGTAAGCAAGTCGCGACGCGACGACGCTCGACCGCACACAACAGCAAACGCCCGGCCGTCGTCGGCCGGGCGTTGTTCTGCGCCCACCCCGAATCAACGCGCGGGGCCCCGGCTGCGGGGCCCCGCGTGCGATCAGATCGCCGTCACCGGCACGGCGCCAGCTCGGCGCCGGCACAGCGCCAACTCGCGCTGGTGCGGCGCATCACGCGCCGCCTCGGCGCTCCGGGCCCGTCAGGGGCAGCCCGCGTCCAGAACGGCGAGGAAGTCGAACAGGTCAAAGATGTCGGCCGGCACGGTGTCGCCGTTGTAGTCGAGCCCGCCGTCGAGCGCCGCGAGGAAGTCGAACAGGTCGAAGATGTCGCCGGGCGCGGTGTCGCCGTTGAAGTCGGCGGCGCAGGCCTCGCAGTCATCGGGCACGCCGTTGAAGTTGAGGTCGCGCTGCGTGCCCAGGCCCAGCTCCTGCCCGTCCGAGACGCCGTCGCTGTCGCAGTCGGCCAGGGTCTGGCACGAGTCGGGCACGCCGTCGGGCCGGGCGCGGCTGCCGGTGTCGCTCAGGAACGACTCGACGTGGGCGAGCAGGGCCGGGCCCAGGTTGAACTGCCCGCCCGGGTGCGCGGTGGTGGAGATGAAGGCGCCGATCTCCGTCCGCGTCTTGTTGCGGATGTTGGGCCCGAACTGCCCGGTGCCGTCGGCGGCGTGGCACGAGGCGCAGTTGGCCGCGAAGTACGCCGCGCCCTGCGCCGGGTCGCCCAGCGGCCCGCCGTCAAAGTCGGGCGTCAGGCCGAAGGCGGTTTCGCTCAGGTCGGGCAGGCCGTTGTCGTTGCAGTCGGCGTTGCCGCCCTGCGGCACGATACGCGAGATGGTGCCGCCCTGCGAGATGATGTACATCTCGCCGAAGGCGTCGCGGCCGAAGCTGGTCGCGTTGCTGCCGAACGAGCCGAGGTCGGCGGTGCGCTCCGTGAAGTCCGTGACCGCCGCGCCGTCGTACCGCAGGCTCCAGACCCGGTTCGCGCAGTAGTCGGCGAAGAAGTACGTCCCGCGCAGCTCGGGCATCGCCGCGCCGCGGTACACCACGCCCCCGGTGATGGAGCAGCGGAACGGCTCGCCGCCGTGGGTGTACGTGTGGATCGGGAACTCCAGGTTCGCCGCCGGCGGGCAGCCGCCCGTGTTGAAGGTGTTGTTCCCCTCGTAGCAGCGCCAGCCGTAGTTCAGGCCGCCGACGCCGCCGCCCGAGGCCCCGCCCGCCTCGAAGTTCACTTCCTCGATGACGTTCTGCCCCACGTCGGCGTACCAGATGTCGCCGGTCTGCGGGTCGATGTCGCACCGCCACGCGTTGCGCAGGCCGTACGCCCAGATCTCATCATCGCCCGTCACGCCGACAAAGGGGTTGGTCGGCGGGACGGCGTAGTTGCGGCTCGCGTCGGCGGGGAAGTCGTCGCCGCTCGGGTCGATGCGCAGCATCTTGCCGAGGAGCTGGCCCGTGATGTCCTGGGCGCGGTTGCCGGGGTCGCCGCCGGAGCCGCCGTCGCCGACGGAGATGTAGAGGTAGCCGTCGGGCCCGAAGCCCATCCACCCGCCGTTGTGGTTGCTGAAGGGCTGCGCGATGCTGAGCACGGGCGTCGCGCTCGACGCGTCGGCGAGCAGCGGGTTCGACGCGGAGCGCGTGTAGCGCACGATGCGCGTCGTCCCGGCCGAGTCGGTGTAGTTCACATAGAAGAAGCCGTTGCTGTCGTAGGCCGGGTCAAACGTCAATCCCAAAAGCCCCTGCTCCGACCCCGTGCTCACCGGGCTGATGCTGAGGAAGGGCGTCGCCTGCACCGCGCCGGTCGCGAGGTTCACCACGCGGATGCGCCCCACGCTCCCCGACCGCTGCTCCACGACGAAGATGTTGGCAAAGTCCCCCGGCGCGTGCGTCACCAGAACCGGGTTGGAGAAGCCCGTCGCCACTTGCTGCAGGTCCAGCACCTGCGCGCCCGCCGAGCCGCACAGCGCCAGCAGGAGCGCCGCCCCGGCCAACGCCCCCGCCCGCGCGCCCACCGCCGCGCCCACCCGTCCGCCGCACCGCACTCGCTTGCTGTTCATCATCTTCGCTCCAGTTCCGCCCCGAACCGCCCGCACAGGCCGGCGATGCGCCGAGGCTCGCAAAGTCGTTCACGCGAACACACCCACGCAACGAGAGATCACACCCGGCTCGGCAGGGGCGAGGCCCGACTGGGCCAGACCCGGCTCCACGCCGCACGCCCCCCCGAACCACTCCCCCGGCCCTCCCCGCAGCCCCCCAGTGTGACAACACGCGGGCCGGCCGCAAGTCCGAAGCCCTGAAAGCGCCGACATCTCCGCCCGCTCACCCCACTCCGGTTCCCCCCGGCCCAACAACCAACCCAAACCGGGCCCATCCGACGCACTGAGGGCCAAGGCAATCCCTGGCCCCCAGCCACGTCCCATCCAAGCCCCGATCATCCGCAGGAAAGCACCCTCGGCGGCCGCCGACCACCCCGTCTTGGCCCCACCCTCCGGCCCACCTACCCTCCGCCACGCGTTGCACTTCCGCGCGCGGCCACGAACCTCATCCCAGGGAATCCCAATGTCCGGCCTCATCGCTCCCCACGGCGGCTCTCTCATCAACCGCGTCGCCGACTCCGCCCGCGCCGACGCCCTCCGCAAAGAGGCCGCCTCCCTCCCCCGCCTCGACCTCTCGATGAAGCAGTCCTGCGACGTCGAGATGATCGGCATGGGCGCCTTCAGCCCGCTCGCCGGCTTCATGGGCTCCAAGGACTTCCACAGCGTCATCGACCACATGAAGCTCGCCGAGGGCCCCGCCGCCGGCAGCGTCTGGCCCATCCCCATCACGCTGAGCACCGAGCCCGGCACCCCCGCCGCCGCCGCCAAGCCCGGCAGCCGCGTCGCCCTCTACGCCAAGACCAGCAAGGGCGACAGCGTCCTGCAGGCCATCATCACCGTCACCGAGGTCTACCCGCACGACCGCGCCAAAGAAGCCACCATCTTCTTCAACAAGCCCGGCACCGACGACGGCAAGCACCCCGGCGCCGAGCAGGTGAAGAAGGAAGGCGCCCTCTGCCTCGCCGGCCCGATCGAGGTCGTGCAGGCCGTCGTCGACCCGAACGGCCCCGAGGCCTTCCTCCACCAGCGCCTCACCCCCGCCCAGACCCGCGAGGCCTTCAAGGCCAAGGGCTGGCAGACCGTCGTCGCCTTCCAGACCCGCAACCCCATCCACCGCGCCCACGAGTACGTCTGCAAGTGCGCCCAGGAAATCTGCGACGGCCTGCTCATCCACCCCCTCGTCGGCGAGACCAAGTCGGGCGACATCACCGCCGCCACGCGCATGAAGTCCATCGACGCCCTCGTCGCCAAGTACTTCAACCCCGCCGCCACCCTCGTCAGCGTCATGCCCGCCGCCATGCGATACGCCGGCCCGCGCGAGGCCATCCTGCACGCCATCGTCCGCAAGAACTACGGCTGCACCCACTTCATCGTCGGCCGCGACCACGCCGGCGTCGGCAACTACTACGGCACCTACGACGCCCAGAAGATCTTCGACACCATCGACCTCAACAACCTCGCCATCCAGCCGTTGAAGTTCGAGCACACCGGCTACAGCAAGTCCTACGGCGGCATGGTCTCCGGCAAGACCTACCCCAAGATCGAGGGCGACATCATCAACCTCTCCGGCACCGCCGTCCGCGAGCTGCTGATGAAGGGCGAACGCCCCCCGGTCGAGTTCAGCCGCCCCGAGGTCGCCGACGTCCTGATCGCCGCGGCCAAGGAAGGCAACCTGTTCGTCCCATAAGCGGCGGCCGAACGCCGGGCCTTCACATCCCG
This sequence comes from uncultured Phycisphaeraceae bacterium, assembly GCA_964496975.1. GTDB lineage: Bacteria > Planctomycetota > Phycisphaerae > Phycisphaerales > UBA1924 > CAZCBN01. Next base: position 26,794 of record CAZCBN010000005.1, on the reverse strand, counting down.
TGACGCGGCGCACAGATCGCCGCCGCGTGCGACGCGACGCCTCCGCGTCGCCAACGCCCGCACGCGTCCGGGTACGATCTCCCGCCGAACAGTCCGAGGCCGCGGCCGCCGCGTCGGTGGTCGCGATGTTTCGTTTCTCACGGGGGATTCGCACATGCTGTTCCGTCTCGTCACCGGTCTCGCCATCGCCGCGCCGATCGCCGCGGCCTCGGCCCAGCCCGTCGTCAATGTCTTCGCCGCCAGCCGCGGCGGAAGGATCATCGACGCGCAGAACTTCCAGTCCGGCAACCCGAGCGCACTCATCGACGGATTCAGCCCCGGCCCCAACTCCTATCAGGTGGCGGGAAATCTCGATCCCAACACCTGCGCCATCAACGTTGCCACCGCGACGAACTCCACCGCGACGTCCATTCGTATCCAGGGCATCAACTTGGGTGCCTCCACCTTTTATGCCGGCGCGATCACCCGCGTGCAGCTCTTCGCCGACACCGACGACAACGGCTCGTTCGAAACCTCGGTGCTCGACGCCCCCATCGACTTCAACTACAGCAGCAACGCCGACAACGCTCTCTTCGGAACCAACGGCCTCGACTTCACCATCCCTTTCGCGCCCGTGACGGCCCGCCGCTGGGGCGTCATCTTCACCGCCCACCGCGGCATCTCCGGGTTTAACTCCCTCGGCGCCCTCCTCTCCGAGGTTGAACTCAACGCCACCCAGGCCCTGCCCACCTCCGAAGACGGCCTCTACGAGATCGCCGACGTCGGCACCGGCGCCGCCGTCCTCAACGCCACCAACGTCTTCGTCGGCGCCGGCGTGAGTGTCTTCGACGGCCGCGCCGGCTCGACCCTCGCCGGCAACGGCACCTTCACCCAGGTCCCCACCACCGTCGACGTGCAGACCGTGTCCCCCGCCACGGCGAGCGCCTTCCGCCTCCGCGCCTCCCGCGGCGCCGGCTCCAACAGCCTCACCCGCTTCGTCCTCCGCGCCGACACCAACGACGACGGCTCCTTCGAAACCACCGTCATCGACCAGCCCATCAACCCGAACTTCTCCGCCGAGCCCCTGAACCGCGGCACCGCCACCGAGCTCGACGCGCTCGTGACGTTCGCCCCCGTCACCGCGTCGGCATGGCAGCTCTCCGCAACGCCCGCCGGCTTCGTCGGCGTCATCCTCCGCGAGGCCGACCTCTTCGGCACCCTCGCCCCCGCGGCCGACGACTGCCCCGCCGACTTCAACAACGACGGCTCCATCGGCGACATCTTCGACCTCTTCGACTTCCTCGCCGCTCTCGACGCCGGCTGCCCATAACCCCTCGTCGCCGTTCCTCAAGCCACATCCCCCGAGCCACGCCGGCAACCCTCACGCCGCGCCCCATCCGGGCGCGGCGTTTTCTATGGACGCCCCCCCCCCCGCACACCAAGCCCCCCACGGCCCCACGCGAACCCGCGGCCCCGACCCAAAAAAAATTCTCCACCCTCCCGCTGCGCCCGTGACCCGCAAACTCCGTTTCGAGTGCGTCGCTGAAAAGCCCCCACACGCACGACCGCGGGCACCCCGCCCCGGCCCACACACGGAGATCACGGTCCATGCGCCGCCCAGTCACCCTCGTCGCCCTCACCCTCGCGGCCCTCGCCGCGCCCGCGTTCGCCCAGCCCGTCGTCAATGTGTTCGCCGAGAGCCGCGGCGGCGTCGTCACCGCCTCGGACATGCTCGGCGGCGCCGAGAACGTCAACGACGGCTCGCTCGTCGAGGGCTCGGGCTCGGCCCAGGGCGCGAACAACGGGGCCGGAAGCCTCTCCTCCGTCGACATCCGCACCCCCACGCTCTCCACCGCCATGAGCCTTCGCTTCCGCGGCTCGAACGACGGCGGCGCCCTCAGCTTCCGCCGCAGCATCAGCCACATCGAGCTCCGGGCCGACACCAACGACGACGGCATCTATGAAACCTCTGCCTTCGGCCGCGCCATCAACATCAACTACAGCACCGTCCCCGGCAACGCCGCGACCGGGAACAACCTCGACCTGACCATCCCCTTCACCCCCGTCGCCGCGCGAAACTGGCGCGTCATCTTCACCCAGGGCGTCAGCGCGAGCTTCGCCGGCCCCCGCATCCAGGAGGTCGAACTCAACGCCTCCCAGGCCCTCCCCTCCTCCGAAGACCGCCTCTACGAACTCGCCGACCTCGGCACCGGCGCCCGCCTCCTCGCCTCCTCGCAGGTCACCAACGGCGTTGCCGAGAACGGCTTCGACGGCCTCACAACCATCGTCCGCCTCGGCGGCACCGTCGAAGGCTCGCCCGGCACCATCGACTTCGAAACCGCGGCCCCCGCCACCACCTCCGCCTTCCGCTACCGCGGCGCCATCAGCCTCGGGACCAACAACTTCAACGTCACCCACATCTTCCTCTTCGCCGACACCGACGACAACGGCTCCTTCGAAACCGTCGTCGTCAACCAGCCCGTCAACGCCTCGAACCCGCTCGCCAGCATCAACCGCATCACGGACGGCAGCGGAGAGCTCGACGCGCTCTTCACCTTCAAGACCCTCACCTCCCGCCGCTGGCGCCTCGCCGTGGCCGCCGTCGGCTTCAGCGGCTCGCAGACCCGCGAAGTCGACCTCTTCGGCACCCTCCCCGCCCCGACCGAGACCTGCGCCGCCGACTTCAACAGCGACGGCTCCGTCGGCGACATCTTCGACCTCTTCGACTTCCTCGCCGCCCTCGACGCCGGCTGCCCATAACCCCCGCGCATCACGCCCACGCGAAACGAGAACACAACACCCCGGCGGGCCCGCCCACCAGCGGGCCCGCTCTTCCCGCTTCATGTCACCGGGGCCCTAGCGAACGCCCGCCGTCGCCGATTCCAGCAGCCGCAGCACGCCCTCCCGCTGCTCCCGCTCCACCAGAATCGCCCGGATCGACGCCTCTTCCAGGATCTGCGCCCGCACCAGCCGGCTCGTCTCGGCCGCGAAGTCTGTGTCCTCGATCCGGCTCCGCGCATCGCTCAGGTTCACAAACTCATCCGCCAGCACCCGCAGCTCGCTCTCCACCGACTGCGTCCGTGCGCCCACCGCCGCGCGCCGCGACGACGCCTCCGACACCGCCGCCCGCACCACCTCCTGCGCCTCCTCAAGCCGCTCGCCCGTCAGCTTCAGCTTCCCCCCGCCCCGCAGGTCCGAAAGCCGCAGCGTCTCCCCCCCGCCCCCGCCGTCCTCCCGCGTCCGGCCCGAGATCACGCCCAGCGAGCGCGAGTCCAGCCCGATCGCCGTCCGCTGCCCGTTGAACCGGCTCGTCGCGCTCAGCCGGTCGATCGCCTCGATGATGCTGTCCGCCTCGTCCTGCAGCGCCGACCGCTCGCGCGCGCTCATCGCCCCGGCGTTCGCCGCCGTCACCACCACGCCCTCCAGCTCCACCAGCAGGTCGCCCACCACCGACAGCACGCCGTCCTGCGCGCCCAGCGACCGCAGCTCAAACTCGTACCGCTGCGCCCGCTTCTCGTTCACGACCAGGTCGCTTGACAGCTTCGTCGCCGCGATCAGCCCCGCCGGGTCGTCCGCCGCTCGGTTGATGCGCTTGCCCGTGGCGAGCTTCGTCAGCGACGCCTCTCCCGCCCGCCGCGCCGCGGCCAGCGATCGCTCCGCCACCGAAGGCGATGCCCCGCTCCCGATCCGCACGCCGGCCCCCCATGCGCGCCCACCGCGCGGCACCCCCCGCGCCGACAACGACGCGCACCAACCACCCGCCATCGGCCGCACCCGCCCGCCCCATCACCCCGGACCGCCGCGCACCCGCCAGCCCTCGGCTACCGTCTCCGGATGCGCCACGGGCCCCCCGGTTCCGGTTCAGGCCGCGGCGGGCGTGCCCTGCCCCCCGGCGGCAACGCGCCCACCGCCCGCCGCCGCGGCGACGACTTCAACGACGACGACCCCAGCCTCGAAGGCCTCGACCCCGAGGGCCCAAGCCCCGAAGACCTCGAACGCTTCGGCGATGAGTTCCGCACCTGCCCCGAGTGCAAAAGCCTCGTCTACGACCAGGCCGCCGTCTGCCAAGCCTGCGGCCACGCCTTCGCCGAAAGCCCGCACGCCGGCATCCCCCCCTGGGCCCTCGTCGTCGCGGTGCTGCTCGTCCTCGTCTTCGTCGCCTTCATCCTCGCCGGCATCCCGATTCCCTGAGCCTGAAACCGCCCGCCCCCCCGCGCGCCCGCCTCACTCATCCACGCCCAGGTCCCGCTTGGTGAAGAGCGCCTCAAACGGCACGCCCGCCTGCGCCATGTTCTCCCGCGCCCCCTCCAGCCGGTCGATCACCGCCACCACCCCCAGCACCCGCAGCCCCACCCCCCGCAGCACGCCGACCGCCTCGAGCGCCTGCCCCGCCGTCGTCGCGACGTCTTCCAGCAGCACCACGCCCTCGCCCGCGGCGCACACGCCCTCGAGCTGCTTCGCCGTTCCGTAGTCCTTCTTCGCGTTGCGCACAAACAGCGTCGGCAGCCCCAGCTCCAGCCCCGTCGCCGTCACCAGCGGGATGCCCCCCAGCTCCGCCCCCGCGAGCCGGTCCACCCGCGCCCCCGCCGCCGCCTCCATCGCACGCACCGCGTCCCCCAGCAGCACGCCCACCGGCCGCAGCAGCTCGGGCCGCGTCGTGAAGCGGTACTTGTCCAGGTAGTACCGGCTCTTCCGACCCGAACGAAGCGTGAACTCGCCCCGCAGCAGCGCGATCTCTGAGATCTGCGCCGCCAGCGCCAGGCGGTCCACCCCACCCGTGTTCCGCCCCGTCGTGTCCGGTGTTTGCCTCATGCCCGCCAGCGTACGCATCATGCTCCAGCGGCCGCACGCCGCCCCGGACGACTACCCTAGCGGACGTTGCCCGGCACGCCGCGGCGTCCCGAACCGTCTCGGCCCGCACCCCCCGGCCGCGCCGTTGCGGACGCCGGTGGCGCGGCCCGCCCGCGCAGCCGACAGAAGCCCCGCCGGCCTTCCAGCGCCCGCGAGCCCCGCGGCCGCGTCGCCGGCACAATCCAACCGACCCCCCGGACCACCGGTCCCAGATGGACCACCGACCCCCGAGGAGACCTGCCCGTGAGCCAACCCTTCTGCCCCCGCACCCATCGCCGCATCGCGACCCTCGCGGCCCTCGCCCTCGCCGGCCTGCCCGTCGCGGCCCTCGCCCAGGTCGCCCCGCCCCCGCCGCCGGCGGCTGAGCCCGCGGCCCCCTACAC
>CAZCBN010000005.1:0-21571 GCA_964496975.1 uncultured Phycisphaeraceae bacterium | reverse complement strand
CCTACACCCCGCCCCCGCCCCTCCCGCCGATGAAGGCCCCCGCCGCGCCGCCGCCGCGCCCGCAGGGCCAGCCGGTGCAGTCCACCAACTCGGTGAAGCCGGGCGTCATCCAGGGCGGACTGCCCGACCTCCCCTACCCGCCCCTCTGGGCCCCCCTCGGCATCAACGCGGCCGAGTACAACGGCCCCGTCGTCCGCTACGACCAGCCCCTCCAATACATCGCCCTGAAGCACAACCCCACCGTCACCCCCGGCATGCTCGACAAGATCATGCTCGTCGTCGGCCGCCGCCGGGCCCAGCTCGAGCAGCGCATCATCGCCGACGTGCAGACCATGGTCGACGTCGACCTGGGCCTGCTCCAGACCGTCGACATCGCCGACCTGCCCACGCTGAAGCAGGTGGGCGACCGCATCCGCCCCCTCCTCCTCCAGCCCACCCTCGGCGGCGACCTCGCCCGCAGCCAGGTCTTCACCAAGACCCAGGAGGGCTTCCAAAACAAGCTCCTCCAGGAGTACACCAAGAAGCTCGGCGACGAGATGCGCACCCAGGACGCCGACAACGGCAACTCCGAGTTCCTCCGCTGGATGTTCGAGGACACCCTGCTCGAGGCCAAGCTCGCCTACGACAACATGCTCGTCGAGGCCTCCACCCGCATGCCCAAGGTCCTCGAGGGCATCGAAGGGCTCGACGCCGCCGCCAAGCAGGCCCTGCTCGCCGTCCCCAGCACCGAGGTTGAGTTCGTCGCCGACGAGCCCGACCGCGCCCGCGCCGTGAAGGCCGCCTGGGGCCCCCTCACCACCGAGCAGAAGGCGCAGTTCCTGAAGAACGTCGTCGCCACCCGCGCCAACCCCGACCAGCCGCCCCTCCGCCAGCTCGACGTCACCCACCCCGGCAAGGTCATCCACGTCCCCGAGGGCGAGGACAAGGGCATCCGCATGGAGCTCATGAAGCCCGGCGAGCGCGACCCCCGCCTCAAGGACGCCGTCCCCGTCAACCAGCCCCAGCCCACCGGCGGCTGATCGACCCGGGAACGCCGGCCCCCACACCACGAACCTCACGAGGCCGCGGAACACCCCGCGGCCTTTTTCATGCGCCCTCGCCGGCCCCCGCCCCCGCCCCCGCGCCCGCCGACCGCAGCAGCGGGAACAGGATCACATCGCGGATGCTTCCCTGCCCCGTCATCAGCATGCACACCCGATCAATCCCGATGCCGAGCCCCCCCGCCGGCGGCATGCCCACCTTGAGCGCGCGGATGAAGTCCTCGTCAAAGTTCCGGAACGTGCTCTCCTCGTCCTCGATCCCCGCGAGCTGCTCGCGGAACTTCGCCGCCTGCACGTCGGGGTCGTTCAGCTCCGTGTAGGCGTTCGCCACCTCCATGCCGCCGATGTACAGCTCAAACCGCTCGGCGATCTCGGGCCTCTCCCGCTTGCTCTTCGTCAGCGGGCACAGCGCCGCGGGGTAGTCGATCACGAACGTGGGCCGGTGCTTCTCGATCAGCGCCTCGCCCCGCAGCTCAAACAGCTCGCCGACCAGCAGCCAGTGGTCCTTTGCCACGCCCTTGTCGTTCACGGGCTTCACGCCGTGCCGCGGCGCCGCGGCCCGCACCGCCGCCTCGTCGAACATCGAGCACCCGACGCCCCGTTCAAACAGAGCCTCGTACGGCGCAAACTCAAACGCCCGCCCGTAGTCAATCTCCACGTCGCCGAACGCGATCTTCGTGCTTTGGGTGGGGCGGCTCTCCGAGCCGCCGCTCTGGGTAGGTCGGCTCTCCGAGCCGACCCTCCCCGAACTCCCCCCCTCTCCCCCTTCTCTTCCCCCCGCCACCCCCGCCACCCCCGCGAGCCGCCGGATCAGCGACTCCGTCACCTCCGCCATGCTCATGTAGTCGCCGTACGCCTCGTACAGCTCCATCATCGTGAACTCGGGGTTGTGCCTGGGGCTCACGCCCTCGTTGCGGAAGTTCCGGTTGATCTCAAACACCCGCGGCATGCCGCCCACCAGCAGCCGCTTCAGGTACAGCTCGGGCGCGATCCGCAGGTACAGATCCATGTCCAGCGCGTTCATGTGCGTCACAAACGGCCGCGCCGCCGCCCCGCCCGCCTGCGCCTGCAGCATGGGCGTCTCCACCTCAACAAACCCGCGCCCTTCCAGGAACCGCCGCACCTCGCTCATCAGCCGCGTCCGCGCCTGAAACACCCGCATGCTCTCGGGGTTGCTCCACAGGTCCACGTACCGCTGCCGGTACCGCGCCTCCACGTCCGCCAGCCCAAGCCGCTTCTCCGGCGGCGGCACCAGGCACTTCGACGCCGGCCGCACCTCCCGGCACCACACCGTCACCTCGCCCGCCTTGGTCCGCATCAGGGGCCCCTCGGCCACCAGCAGGTCGCCCAGGTCCGTTGACTTCGCCACGGCAAAGCCGCGCTCGCTGCAGTCCGCCTTGCTCACCGCGATCTGAAACGTCTCCCGCGTCTCGTCGCGCAGGTTCATCCAGATCAGCTTCCCCCCGTCGCGGTGCAGCACCACCCGCCCCGCCACCTTCACGACAGGCCGCGTGTCCACCAGCGGCGGCAGGTCCCCCTCCGCCGCGGCGGGGTTGGCCTTCCGCGCGTCCTTCCGCGCCGCCTCGCTCTGCTGGTGGGCCGCGTCGGCCGCCTCGTCGTACAGCGCGTGCGCGTCGGCGAGGCTCCGCAGCCCCTCCTCGCGCTGCCCATAGACGTCAAGCCCCAGCGCCGCCACCGCGTCGCGGTTCTGCCGCCGCTGCTGCTCAAGGGGGTGGATCGGGTCGCCGCCGGCCGGGTGCTGAGAGTGCGTCGTGTCGCTCACGCCGCGATGGTACGGGCCACCGCCCCCGCGGCCAGCCGACGAGCGTCACCTTCAGCCGCCGAACGCACGCGGCCCAAGCCCGCCCAGGACGGCCCGGGACCGTAGGAACAGGGCCGCCGCAGGCCGGCCTTCACATCCCGTGCGACATCCCGTTCGCGACGCCGTTCATCATGGCCCCGCTCGGCACCAGCCCGTTCACCGTCAGCCCAAGCCGCTCGGCGAGCTGCGTGTCGCACAGCGGACGGCTCCCGTTGGAGTCGGCGATCAGCTTCGCCAGCGTCACGCCCTCAAACTGCTGGATCAGCGTCCGCGCCGCCCGGTCCATGCACGTGTGCAGCGGGCACAGGTTCGCCCCGTGGTTCGGCAGCCCCAGCGGGCACTCGTGGATCGGCTTCACCGGGTCAATCGCGTTGATCACGTCCATCAGGCTGATCGCCTCCGCCGGACGCGCCAGCCGATACCCGCCCCCCACACCCCGACGCCCCACGATCAGCTCCGCCTGCGCCAGCGACTGCAGCACCTTCGCCAGGTAGTTCGCCGGCACCTTCGTCTGCGCCGCAAGATCCGGCGTCGGCGTCAGCGTCTCCGGCGAGTACGCAAGGCACGACATCGCCCGCAACGCGTATTCCGTGGTTTGCGAAAGCATTCCGCGCCCCCTTCAAAAGCCCGACGATCCCCAACCACCGATCGTCCAGCCCGGCCCACCGAAACCGACTCGAACCCGACTCAGCGCCAAAGGGCCCGCCCTTCGGTCCCCGCCGCCCCCGGCCGCGGACACCAGCGCGTGACCCCGCCCACGAAGCCCTCTTTGGGCATCGACACAATACCCCTGCAAAGATCCGAAAACAACCGGAATATCGACGGGTTTATCGACTTCCGAGCAAAACCCGATCAAGCTCCGCCGATTCCCCGCCCCCCGCCTCCGCCACAGGCATCGACGCCAAAAGCCCGTCGATCACCGCGTCCGCCGACACCTGGTCCGCCTGCGCATTGAAGTTCAGCAGCACCCGGTGCCGCAGCACCGGCTTCGCCACCTGCCGCACGTGCTCCGCCGTCACGTGGTCCTCCCCGCTCAGCAGCGCCTTCGCCTGCGCCGCCAGCACCAGGTTCTCGCTCCCGCGCGGCCCCGCCCCCCACGCCACGTAGTTCCGCACCACCTCGGGCCGCTCCACGCCCGCGTCCGCCGGCTCGCCCACCCGCGTCGCCCGCACCAGCCGCAGGCAGTACCGCAGCACCGTCTCGCTCACCGGCACCGACCGAACCACCCGCGCCACCCGCTCGATATCCCCCGCCTTCAGCACCGTGTGCAGCACAGCCTCGTCCTTGCCCGCGCTCCGCCGCACCACCTCCAGCTCCTCCTCCGCCGTCGGGTAGCGGATCAGGATCTGGAACATGAACCGGTCGAGCTGCGCCTCGGGCAGCGGGTAGGTCCCCTCCTGCTCCAACGGGTTCTGCGTCGCCAGCACAAAGAACGGCTTGGGCAGCTCGTGCCGCACCCCGCCCACCGTCACCTGCCGCTCCTGCATCGCCTCAAGCAGCGCCGCCTGCGTCTTGGGCGGCGTCCGGTTGATCTCGTCCGCCAGCACCACGTTCGCGAAGATCGGCCCCGGCACAAACCGCAGCCCCCGACGCCCCGTCGCCTTGTCCTCCTCGATCACCTCCGTCCCCGTGATGTCCGTCGGCATCAGGTCCGGCGTGAACTGCACCCGGCTGAACCCAAGGTGCAGCGTCCTCGAGATCGTCGAGATCAGCAGCGTCTTCGCAAGCCCCGGCACACCCACCACCAGCGCGTGCCCGCGGCAAAAGATGCAGATCAGGATCTGCTCCACCACGTCCTGCTGCCCGACGATCACCTTCCCGATCTCCGCCCGCAGCGCGTCAAACGACGCCCGCACCGCGGCGATCTGCTCCGACGCAGACGCCGACTCCGACAACATCGACAACGGCGAAGGCGACGGGCTCGGCTCGGTGTGCATGCCCAAACGGTACACCAACCGCCCCCCACTCGCGCGCACGCCCCCGCTCCCGAGGAGCCCAGCCTTTGGAGACCCCGGCTCTTGGCCGGGACGCCTCTTGGGTGGCTCGGCTCTTGGGTGGCTCGGCTCTTGGGTGGGCCGGCTCTCCGAGCCGGCGCATCTCCGCCTCTCGCCTCGACAACGTCGGCTCCTGGATCCGACACCTCGCCCCGGGCCTTCAAGCGCCCCACCCACCGCGCCAAAAAAAACGCGGCAGCGCCACCGCAAGGTCGCGCCGCCGCCGTGCCGGCCGATCCTGGCGAGCTCGGCCGGCACTCAGGGGATGTTCCGCTGCGGCTTGCCGAAGCCGGGGCTGGGTCAGGGCCCCGCACCTCGGGCACCGCGCTCGGCGTTGGTCGCCGGCCTGTCCGAGCCTTCAGGCCCGGGCGTTCAGGCCGGGGCGGGCCGTCACGCCGGAGGGCCGACTCGTCGTCGGGCTCGCCGATCCGCCGCTCTCTCGGATCGGCCGCCCGCTCGTTTCGCCCCCGGCCCCGGACCTTTGGCCTCGGCCTCGGCCGGTGGCCTTGGCGGTCGGCCTTGGCCTGTGGCCCCGGCTCGTGGCCCCCCACGTCGGCCGCGTCGTCGCACGCGGCCGTCCCGAGCCATGTCCCCCGCGACCGCGCGACCCCCGGCCGGACCGTCGACGGGTTTCCGGCCGGGGGGCCGCGCCTGCTCCCCGCAAGGCCTACCGGCTCGTGGGGGGGCACGTTGCGGCCCGGACGCACTTTTTTGTCACGCGGCCCCCCGATTTCCCCGGGGGCCCGGTTCAGGGCCGCTTCGGCGCCGGCTTCTTGCCCGCGCCCTCCGCCCCGGCCTCGCCGGCGACCTGCGTCGGGGACCCCTCTTTTTCAGTGAGTTGGTTCACCAACTTCTCAAACAGCGCCTCCATCCGACCCCAACGGGCGTCGAACTCCGCCATCCGCGCCTCGAGCTCGGCCATGCGGGCCCCAATCTGGGCCCCAACCTGGGCCTCAAGCTCCGGCCGCATCGCCCCGGCCTTGCCCTGCAGGTCCTCCGCCTGCTTCCGCAGGGCCGCGAAGTAGTCGTCCGTCACCCGGAAGAGCCGGTCGTTGTTCAGCATGAACCACGGCCCGCCCCCCATCCCCGACTCCATCCCCGGTTGCAGGCCGCCCATGCCGAGGCCCGAGAGCGCCGACATCGACTCCATCGCCCGGCCCACGATCTCGTCGATCTTCTCCGCCGGAAGGCCCGACGACTTCAGCGACTCCCGCAGCTCCTTCTCCACCTGCGCCCGCACCTCGGGCTCGGCCCCGTGGAACTCAAACCGCATCGTGTAGGGCGAGTACGGGCTGCCCCCGTCCGCGTCGGGCGAGGGGCCCCCGGCCCCGCCCCCCGCGCCGTTCTCGGCCCCCGCGCCAGACCACGCACCAGACCACGCGCCAGGCCACGCACCAGACCACGCGCCGGCCGCGCCCGGCAGCCCCGGCGTCAGGCGAGACGCATCAAACGCCTCCAGCACCACCCGCACCTCGCGGCTCGCGCCGTCGCGCAGCAGTGTCAGCAGCGCCGTGTCCTTGGGCTTGCGCGTGCGCAGCACCTCGCCCAACTGGTTCGGGTGCGACAGCGGCACGCCGTCGATCGCCGTCACGATGTCGTCCACCTGCACGCCCGCCTTGCCCGCCGGCAGCCCCTCGGCCACACCGCCGACGACCACGGCCCCCTTCGGCAGCTTCAGATGCCGCGCGAGCAGCGCGTCCGGCATCGACAGCGAGATGCCCAGCATCACCGGCGGCGGCTCGTCCTGCACCTCGACCTCAACCTCCGCCGAGCCGCCCGCGCCGCCCCCCGCGCCCGCGCCAGCCCGCGGCGTGCCCAGGCCCGGCGCATCGTCCGCCTTGGTGCTCCACGACCACGTCCAGCGCTTCGCGCCCCCGGGCGCTGCGGGCCCGGCCTCGCCCGCCGAGCGACGCTCCTGCAGCACGCGGAACGCCTCAGGCCCCGCCTGCGCCAGCGGCGACAGCCCCGCCAACGCCGCGAGCGCCGCCGCGACCATCGGCCGCCCAGACCGGCCGCCGAATCCCCGCGCGTCCGTGTGTCCCGTCCGCCCCGTGTGCGTGTGCCCGGCATGCGTGCGCATGATGTGTGCCCTTCCGTGAACGGCTGCCGCCGAAAATGCCGCCGGACCGTGCTGAAAAAGCCGCCGACGGCGTGTGTGTGTCCAACGCCCACGCGACGCCAGAGCGCCGCACGCGCCGCGGCCTCGGTGAACCCGCGCCGCGCCGCCCGAACCATCACCCGAGGGGACGCGCCGCCCGGGCGGACCCGTCAGTACGAGGCCCGCTGAATCGTCGCCGCCTCGCCCGCGCGCTGCGGCGTAAAGACCGGTCGCCCGAACTCATCGCGACGAAGCGTCATCACCTCGTCCACCAGCCGCCGCTCCACCAGCGGCCTCACATAGATCACTTCCAGCTTGCCGTCGCTCGCGGGCCTGGTCTGCAGCACCTGCCGCGCGCCGAACTCGCCCACCACGTCGCCCACCTGCACCGGCCCGGGCTGTGCGCCCGCCGCCAGCAACAGGCTCGACGTCGCGTCGTCAATCGGCATGCCCCGCAGCGTCCCCGCCCCCTCCACAGGCCCGGGCAACGACGCCCGCTCCACACCCGTGCCCGCGACCGGCGCCCGCATCCCCGCGCCGAACCACGCGACCGCCACCGCGGCCGCCGCGGCCCAGCCCACCAGCCCAACCGCGAGCCCCGACAGGCCCAGGCCGCCCCGCGGCCGCAAGGCGCTGCGCACGTCGTCGCGCACAGCCTCGCGCACGGCCCCGCCCGCGGCGTGCGGCAGCGCGATCAGGTCGGCCGCGTCGCCCGCCCACCCCACCGCGCGCTCCATCGCCTCGCGCTGCGACTGCATCTCCGACAGCTCCGCCCACACCGACATGTCCTGCGCCGCCAACTGCCGCAGCAGCGTCCAGTCCGTGGGCGTCGCCTCGCCGTCGATCACGCGGCACAGCAGCACATCGCGCGGCGTGCGACGCGGGTCGGCGTGGGCCGAGGGCTCGGGAGACGAGCGATCGGGAGACGGGCGATCGGAAAAGTGCTGGCCGCCGGTGGTCATGTCGTCACGCCGCTTTCTTTGGTCGCCGCTGGGGACTGGGCCGTCATGGAAGCCCCGCCCGGGGTTGGAGCCCCGGCCGAGCCGGACGTCTGAACGGGGGCCTGAACGGAGGACTGGTGGGCGGATGCCGTGGTCGTCTTTGCCGCGGCCTCGTTCGCCGCCAGCATCTGCCGCAGCATGCGCCGCCCGCGGGCGATACGCGTTTCGATCGTCGACTCGGGCAGCCCCGTCACCGCGGCGATCTGCCGATAGGTCATGCCGCGGGCGCAGCGCAGCAGCAGCGGCTCACGGTACCCCTCGGGCAGTTCCCGCGCCGCCCGCAGCACGGCCGAGGCCTCTTCGTCCAGCTCGCGTTCGTCGGGCGAGGGCTCGTCGCCCGAGGCCAGCACGCCGCCATACCCCGCCGCGCCGGCCTCGCCCTGCTCGCGGATGCCGCGGAGCACGCGCCGCCGCACGCTGGCCTTGCGACCGGCCGCGCGCGCCGCGTTGATGGCGATCGTCCGCAGCCACGGCTTCACCGCGTCGGCGTCGCGCACCTCGTCGATCGCCCGCACCACGGCCGCGGCCACCACCTGCAGCAAGTCGTCCAGCTCCGCCTCGCGGGGCTTGTACGCCAGCAGCACCGCCGCCACCCAGCGGCGGTTCTCGCGCCACACCCGGTCGGCCCGCGGCGCGGCGACACCGCCGCCGCGCGCAGGGGCGGCGGGGGCGTTGCGATCGTCGGGATGGCCCGGGTGCTGGTGCCGCATGCCTCGGTGCTCAATGTTCCGCTCGGTCCACCACCGGAGACGCGCCGCACGCCCCCGCCCGTCAGGCCCGCCCGAGGCCGCGGCCCCGATCAAGCCCGCCCAGCGCCGTCGACATCCCAAACAAACGCCCCATGCCCCCGCGCCGCCCGCGCCAGCCGGACAATCCGCCGGACGCCCCGACCCACCGCCAGACGTACGCTCCACCCCCGGACCGCCCGCGCCCCCTCACCCACCCGAGCCCGACCGCCCGCGTCCTCCCCCTCTTCATGCGTGCCAACGCCCCCGCCGGTTCAAAGCCCCCATCCCCCGCCGCCGGCGAGACCGACGAGCGTGCCGTCATGTCGCTGGGCGACCACCTGGAAGACCTCCGCCGGCGGGTGGTGCTCGGGCTGCTGGGCGTGCTGCCGATCTTTATCGCCTCGCTCGCGCTGGGCGGGCCCATTCTCGATTGGCTCGTCGCCCCGCTCCGCTCGCAGCTCCGCGCGGCCAACCAGCCCTCGGTGCTGCAGGCGACCAGCCCCTTTGAAACCTTCACGGCGTACCTGCACATCTCCTTTGTCGCCACCGTGCTCGTCGGCAGCCCGTGGCTCATTTACCAGCTCTGGCGCTTCGTCGCCCCGGGCCTGTACGCGAACGAGAAGCGGTTTGTCCGCATCCTCGTCCCGCTGAGCGCGGGGCTCACGCTCACGAGCGCCACGTTTTATTACACGCTGGTGCTGCCGGTGGTGCTGTCGTTCTTCATCGGCTTCGGCACGCACCTCACGCAGCCCAGCACGATCACCGCGCCGCTTCCCGAGGGCGTGGTGCTGGGCAAGGTGCCCGTGCTCGCGGGCGACCCCGAGTCCCCCGCCGTCGGCGACGCGTGGGTGAACGAGCCCTCGCACCAGCTCCGCATCGCCCTCGCCCCGCGATCGCCCGGCGGGCCGCCGGTGGTGGTGGGGGTGGAGCTCACGCAGCGCGCCGGCATTCAGCAGCAGTACCGGGTGAGCGAGTACGTGCGCAGCATCTTGACGCTGGCGCTGGGCTTCGCCGTGGCGTTCCAGACGCCGGTGGTGGTGCTGCTTCTGGGCTGGGCGGGCATCGTGACGCGGGCGTGGCTCAGCAAGTATCGGCGGCAGGCGATCCTGGTGTGCGCGGTGCTCGGGGCGGTGCTCACGCCGGCCGACCCGCTGAGCATGCTGCTGATGTTCGTGCCGCTGTACGCGTTGTTTGAGCTGGGCATGGTGCTGCTGGTGCTGCTGCCCGCCGACCCCGAGGCCCGCCGGCGCAAGGCCGCCGAAGCCCCGGCCGCCCAGCCCGCCCCCGCCGCCGCATCGCGCGACGAGGGCGACGACGAGCAGCCCCTGCCCGCGGCCCCGAACACCGCGGCCCCCAAGCGCTCCGACCGCCCATGACGCCCGTTCCCCCCGCCACGCCCACGCCCGAGGCCATGCCCGCGCCCACGCCGCAGGACGAGGCCGCCATGCGCCGGGCGCTGGAGCTCGCGCGGCGCGCCGCGCAGCAGGGCGAGGTGCCGGTGGGCGCGGTCGTGTACCGCACCGCGGGCGGCGAGGTGCTGGGCGAGGGGTTCAACCGGCGCGAGCAGGACGCCGACCCGACCGCGCACGCCGAGGTGCTGGCCGTGCGCGCCGCGTGCCGGGCCATCGGCGACTGGCGGCTGGGCGAATGCTCGCTCGCCGTCACGCTGGAGCCGTGCCCGATGTGCGCGGGCGCGATCGTGAACGCCCGCGTGGGCCGCGTGGTGTACGCGGCGGACGACCCAAAGGCCGGGGCCGTGCGCACGCTCTATGCGCTGCTGGACGACCCGCGGCTCAACCACCGCGTGGGCGAGGTGGTGCCGGGCCTGCTGGCGTCCGAGGCGGCGACGCTGCTGACGGACTTCTTCCGAGCCCTGCGCCGCCCCGCCGGGCCGCCGAGCGCCGGTCCCTGATCCCCGATCCCTGGTCCCCGATCCCCAAGTCCTCCCCCCATGCCCGAGCTGCCCGAGGTTGAAACGGTTCGCCGCGAGCTGGAGACCGCCCTGGTCGGCCGGGTGGTGCGCGCCGCGCGGCTGCTGCGGCGCGATGTGCTGGTGATGCCGGGCGACCCCGCCGGCGGCTTCTCACGCCAGCGCGCGGCCCCGGCGCCCACGCGGGCCGGGCCGCGGGCGCTGCTGCTGGGCGCGCGCGTTGCGTCGGTGCGCCGGCTCGGCAAGCAGCTCTTCATCCACGCGGACGACGGCCGAGCGCTGGGCGCGCACCTCGGCATGACGGGCCGGTTTGATGTCGTGCCGGCCGACGCCCCGCGGCGTGCGCCCGAGGCCCCGCACACGCACGCCCGGTGGACGCTCGACGACGGCGTGCGCCTGGCGTTTGTCGACCCGCGGCGGTTCGGCGGCCTCTGGAGCCTGCCGACGCCCGCGCACGTCGCCGATCGCGTGTCGGGCCTCGGGGCGGATGCGCTGACGATCGACGACGAGGCGCTCGTCGCGGCCCTGGCCCGGGCCGCCCGGCCTGTGAAGGCGGCGCTGCTGGACCAGACGGTGCTCGCCGGCGTGGGCAACATTTATGCGGACGAGGCGCTCTTCCGGGCCGGCGTGCACCCGCTGGCCCGGGCGGACCATCTGCCGCGGGAGGCGGTGGTGCGGCTCGCGCAGGCCGTCCGGGCGTGTTTGGAGGAGGCGCTGCTCGCCGGCGGGAGCACGGTGCGCGACTACGCGGCGCCGGGTGGTCTTCCCGGTCGGTACCAAGGGCAGCACCGGGTGTATGGGCGGGCGGGGGAGGCGTGCGTTGCGTGCGGCGGGCCGCTGGCGTCGGGTCGCGTCGCTCAACGCATGACCGTCTGGTGCCCGTCGTGTCAAGCCGAACCGGCGTCGATTCGGCAAACTCTCCACAGTCGTGCGCGCGCGCAGGGCTTGTCTCCGCCGGGCCGGGGTTGACCCGGGTTGCCGTGCCGTTCGACCGGTTTCTTTCCCGATAGAGAAGAGAACTTGGTGGTGGTGGTAGAAGGGCGCTCGGATCGGTGGATAACTCGTGGCCTCTTCTCGTAAATGCCTGTGAATCAGGCACTTCCGACAACTCGCCCGATGTGGTCATCTTGTCGGATGCGCTCGCCGGCCCACGGCTGCGCCGGCGGCCACGGATGAACTTGGGGCCGGCGTCTTCGGTGGCCGAGCGCGGCCGGCGCTGGCCGAGCGCCACCCCACAAGTTATCCACAATCGGAACGAGGGGTCGGGCGGCCGTTCGATCTCCCGCAAACGGGCGTGGGAACCGACCCGTGCGTGGCGTCGTGTTGCGTGCGTGGAAACAGTGCGGGCGGTGCTGCGGCGCACGGCGAGCCGGGGGTTGTGCAGGGTTGGCGGCCTGCGACGTGGGCTGTGAACCGGCAGAGGGGTGTGGGCCGGAGGCGGGGGCGGCGGGCTAGGCGGTCTCGCGGAAGCGGGCTTCGAGGGCGCGGATGATGGCGTCGAGGTCGGACTCTTTGCCGCGGCGGGCCTCGACGGTTTTGAGGGCGTGGAGCACGGTGGTGTGGTCGCGGCCGCCGAACTGGCCGCCGATCTCGATGAGGGAGAGATGGGTGAGGCGTCGGGCGAGGTACATGCAGACCTGCCTGGGCAGGCTGATGGACTGGTGGCGGCGCTTGCCGAGGATGTCGGCCTTGCGGACGTCGTAGTACTCGCAGACGGCGGCGATGATGGACTCGACGCTGGGCACGCGGGCGGCGCGCTCGACGGCCTCGCCCAACGCGCGGCGGGCGGAGGCCATGTCGATGGGCACGCCGTCGAGCGAGGTGAGGGCGTGCAGCTTGGTGACGGCGCCCTCGAGCTCGCGGATGTTGCGGCTCATGCGGCCGGCGATGAACTGCGCGACGTCGTTGGGGAGCTCCAGCCCCCGCAGCGACGCCTTGGCGTGCAGGATGGCGATGCGGGTTTCGTAACTGGGCGGGTCGATCTTGGCGACCAGGCCCCAGGTGAAGCGGCTGACGAGGCGGGCCTCAAGGTGGGGGATCTCCTCGGGCGCGGCGTCGGAGCTGAGGATGATCTGCTTCTCGGCCTCGTAGAGGCTGTTGAAGGTGTGGAAGAACTCTTCCTGCGTGCGGTCGCGCTGCGACAGGAAGTGGATGTCGTCGATGACGAGCAGGTCGATGTCGCGGAAGCGGTGGCGGAACTCGCCCATGCGGCCGGAGCGCACGCTGTTCAAAAAGTCGGTGATGAAGCTGTCGCAGCTCGCGAAGTGCATGCGCGTGCCGGGCCGGGTGTCGCGCAGGCGCGAGCAGATGGCGTGCAGCAGGTGCGTCTTGCCGAGGCCGACGCCCCCGTGCACGAAGAGCGGGTTGTACGCGCGGCCCGGGTGCTCGGCGACGGCGAGCGCGGCGGCGTGGGCGAGGCGGTTGTTGGGGCCGACGACGAAGGTCGCGAACTCGTTGTCGGGGTTGATGTTCGCCCCGCCGCGGCGGGAGGCGAGGTCGGCCTCGCTCGACACGTGCCGCAGGCGGCGCGGCGGCTCGGCGTGGTGGCCGCGGCCCGGGGCGTGCGCGGGCTCGCCGATGGGGCCCGCAACGAGGCCGAGCCCGGGGCCCAGGCCCAGATCGGCGCCCAAGGCAGGGTCGGCGTCGGCCTCGGTGCCCTCGGCCCGCGGCTCGTGCCGGGCGGTGTCGGGGGCAAGGTCCCACACATCTTCGCGGGGCTCGTCGGGCGGGCCGCTGCGGGGGTCGTCGAGGCCCCGGCCCAGTTCGTCGCTACGGCCCAGTTCGTCGCTACGGCCCAGTTCACCGGTACGGCCCAGTTCGTCGCTGATGGGGCCGGCGACGCCGAAGGCCTCGCCCGCGCGGTGGTCGGGGCCCGGGGCCTTGGTCAGGAAGGGCGTGGCGAGGTGCGGACGCGGGGCGGCGTGGGTGTCGCCGTGGGCGTCGGGGGCGAAGGCGCCGGCGTGGGCGGCGCCGTTGCGGTGGGCGGCGGCGGGGATTTCTTCAAAGGAAACGTCGTGGCCCGCGGCGTGGGCGGCGGCGCGGGCGCCGCGGGGCCACTCGCGGGAGCGCGTGGCGACCAGCGCCTCGGGCGCGTGCTCGTCGGGCTCGAGGAAGCGGGTGGCGAGGAGCGTGCGCGTGGCCTGGCAGGCGGCGTCGTTGAAGGCGGGGACACAGGCGCGGCGGAGGTAGTCGCAATGAGTGGGGGAGTCGGCGCGGATGTAGATCGCGCCGCCGGCGATGCCGAGCGGTTCAAGCCCCGCGAACCACTGGCGGAAGACCTCGCCGTGGTGCGTGTTCAGGTGCGAGAGCATCGAAGCCCAGATCTCGCGATCGGGTTCGCTCATGCGGGGCGACCTCAGATGGACACGGACGCGGGCGTGCCGCGTGCCGATGATCGTGCGTTGCGTTCCCACCGAACCGCGCGTGGCCCCCGGCGCGTTGCCGTGAGGCGGAAGCTTGGTTCCCCTGCCGCCCAAACGGGCGCGGCCCCCTCTTCGACCAAAACTCGGTCGGGCCAACGTACAAGCCGACTCGTCATGAGTCAACCGATTGGCGGGTGAAGACTGCGATGAATCTGCGCCGACCCGCGCCGCGGCCGCGCCAGCGGGGGTGCGCTGGTCACCGGACGCGCGCGCACAGGGCGTGCGCTTTCCTTCGGCGGGGGCTTGACACGGCGCGACGGCGCGCGAAGCGCGGCGCGGGGCCTGTGCGCCGTGTGCAACGCCGCGTGACGCGCCGAGCGCGGTGCCGCGGATGGGTGTCGGGTGTCGCGGGGGTGTTGGCCCCGGGCGATCAGCGGCGGGCCTGGAGCTCGCGTTCGCGCTTCTCGGCGGCCTCGGCCTGCGCGTCGTAGCGCACCTTGTTGGAGCGGTGGTCCATCAGGAAGAAGACTTTTTCCGCCTTTTTCGGCCCGGCGATCTGCTCGAGCTGCTGGCGGGCGTATTCGAGGTGCGTGCGCCGGCTGATGTGCGTGAGCACCATGGCCTGGCACTGCGCGACGCCGAGCCACTCGGCGATGTCGTTGACGTGCATGTGCTGGCCGATCTTGGCGCGCTCTTTGTGCTCGGGCTCGAAGAAGGTGCACTCGCAGACGATGACCTGGGCGTTGCGCACGTAGTCGTGCAGAAGGTGGGGGCCGGGGAGGGTGTCGCCCAGATAAGCGATGAGGGGGACCTCGAAGCGGCGGACGATGTCGACGCCGCGCTGCTTGAGCTCGGTGAGCTTGTCCTGCGGCATGCCGACGTACTCGTCCTTGAGCTTGGTGCGCTTCTCGACGATGGCGTAGCCGACGGAGGGGCAGGTGTGCTCGGTGGCGAAGCAGCGGAGGAAGGTGTTGTTCTTGATCTCGACCTCTTCGCCCGGGTTGACGGGGACGACGTCGTAGGGGGTCTTCTGGCGTTCGAGGTTGACAAAGCCCTGCATCATGCCGCGCACGTCGGCGGCGATGCGGGCGTCGCAGACGATCTTGCCGGGGCCCATGCCCTGGAAGACGCGCTGGCTGCACCAGTAGGCGAGGGCGCCGACGTGGTCCATGTGGCCGTGGCTCAGGGCGCAGAACTTGCTGGCGAGGGCGGCGCGGGGGCAGGCGCCCATGTCAAAGACGATGTCGAGCTCGGGGATCTGGATCACCGTCGCCTCGCCGGCGACGCTGAGGCCCTGCACGCGGAAGGGGGGGAAGTAGAGGAAACCCAGCGTTCCGTCGCGCGGCGGGGGCTTAGGAATCATGGGGCGGCGTGCTTCCCGGGCTGAGCCCGAATGCCGATCGAGCGGCGTGTTGGCCGCGCGTCTGCGGGGGGTTGGACGGACACGTGGGGATGGATCGGCGGATGCCGGGGCGGTGTGCCCGGCGGATGGTACCACGGGCGGCGGGGCGTGCGGGGCGGCGGGGGCGACAGGAGCGTCGTTCGGCGCGCGGGCGCGGGCACTAGCCTGTGGGCCCTATGACGAGCGACCCGCAGCAGACCCACCCGCCGACCCAGCCCGAGCCGCGTCATGCGGAGGGTTCTGTGCCGACGCCCGCGTCGGCGTCGCCCGCGCAGCAGGCGGCGAGCGCGGTGGGGGGCTTCTTCCGCGAGCTCGGGCCGGCGGCGGTGCTGGGGGTGCTGTGGGGGGCGCTGCCGGCGCTGGGCGGGTTTGTGCTGCTGGGGAACCTGGGCCGCGTGAGCCACTGGTTGCAGGGGCTCGGGGGCGGGGGCGCGGCGTTGTACGCGGGCGTGTTCGCGGTGACGTCGGGTCTGGGGCTGCTGCCGACGTACGCGCAGTCGTTCCTGGGCGGGTGGGCCTTTGGGCCGGTGCTGGGAACGGGGCTGGCGCTGGCGGGGTTTGTGGCGGGGTCGCTGCTTTCAAGGCTCGTGGCGGGGCCGATGGCGCGGGACCGGGTGGAGGGCGCGCTGCGTCGGCACCCGAGGGCGCAGGCGGTGCGCGATGCGCTCGTGGGCCGCGGGGCGCTGCACACGCTGGGGATCGTGACGCTGGTGCGGCTGCCGCCGAACTCGCCCTTTGCGCTCACGAACCTGGTGCTGACGGCGACGGGCGTGCCGCTGTGGATTTACGTGGTGGGGACGGCGGTGGGCATGCTGCCGCGGACGGCGATCACGGTGTGGCTGGGCTCGCAGGTGCAGGGGGAGCTGGCGGAGGCGAGCCGGCCCAAGTGGCTTGTGTTCGTGGGCCTTGGGCTCACGGTGGCGGTGGTGATGGTGCTGAGCCAGCTCGGGCAGCGGGCGATTGATGCGGCGATGCGCCGGGCGGCGGGCTCGGCGGCTTCGGCGGCGCCCCGGGCGTGACGGGGACGGGCGTGCCGCCGGGCGCGGCCGCGGGGTGCCGGGGGATGCGCACGGTCAGCACGCCGTCGCGGAGGGTGGCTGCGGCGCCGTCGGTCGCGGCGTCATCGGGGAGGGCGAGCGCGCGGCGGTAGTCGGCGATGCCGAACTCGATGCGCAGCGGGGCGGTCGCGGGGTCGGTGACGAGCGGGGCCCGGACGTCAACGCGGGCGTGGACGTGCAGACGGCCCCGGTCTAGGTGGACGCGGGTGTCGCGGGCGCGGGCGCCGGGAATGTCCAGGCGGAGGGTGTAGGTGTCGGCGTGGCGCCAGACGTCGACGGGCGGGACGTAGGCGGGGCCGGGCGGGCGCCCCGGCGGGAAGTCCCCGCCGGGGCTGTGGGCCCGGGGCTGCACGCGGACGGTCTCGGCGGCGGCGGTCGGGGTGGCGCGCACGGGTGTGCGGGTCTCCGGGTGGGGTGGGGCTCAGTTGGCGGCAACGGGGATGCGGCGGCGCCGCGTGCCCGATGCCTTGGGCATGGTGATGCGCAGCACGCCGTGCTCGAGCCGGGCGGTCGCGGCGTTGGCGTCCACCTCGATGGGCAGGTGGAGGGTGCGCTCGAAGCGGCCGAAGGCCCGCTCGATGTGCACGGGGCGCGGGCTGTTGTCAACGGCTTCGGCGGCCGGCGGCTCGGCGGTGCTGCGCGCGGCGGCGGCGGGCTCTTGCGTGGCCGGGGCCGGGGGGAGCGCGCGCGTGGACTCGTGGCGTCGCTCGCCGCGGATAGTGAGGGCATCGGGCTCGACGTCGATGTCGACCTGGTCGGCGGTGAAGCCGGGGAGCTCGACCTCGGCGTACAGGTGCTGGTCGTCGTGCCAGAGGTTGACCGCGGGGACGAAGGGCCGGGCGGCGGGCGCCACGGCCTGGAGCACGGCGGGGCCGGCGACGGCGGGCGACAGCAGGCCCTGCCCAGCGAGCGCCGAGGCGAGCCGCTCCATGTCGCGGAACATCTCGTCGAACGGGTTGGAGGTGTGACGGTTCAGCATGGCGAAATCTCCTTGGCTCTTCCGCACGCGGCTTCCGGCCGCGGCGGGGGGCTTGAGGCAAGGGGCGTGCCAGCCGGGGGCGCCGGGCGTGCGGGGCCGGGGCGTGCTCGGCTGGTGCCGGGTTGGCGTGGCGGCGGTTGCGGGGGCTGTCGGAGGTGCGGCCGGCGGGGCGGGCTTGGTGCCAAAGTGGCAATCGGCGTTCGGTCGGGGCGTGGGCCGGTTCGTACACTGGCGGGCATGGCTGATCTGACCCCCGATGACGTTGCGAACATCGCCCGGCTGTGCCGGCTGGAGGTGCCGGAGGGGGAGATGGCGGCGGCGTGCGCGCGGCTGTCGGCGGTGCTGGGATATGTCGAGCGGCTGGCGGAGCTGGACCTTTCGGGCGTGGAGCCGCTGACGCACGTGGGGGAAGAGGTCAACCGCCTCGCGGCGGATGAGCCGGGGGAGAGTTTGTTGCCTGAGCGGGTGATGGAGATGGCGCCGGACGCGGTGGCGTTTGAGGTGTTTTTGGCGGAAGAGGGGGAGAGGGGGGGAGGACGCGGAGGGGTTGGCTCGGAGAGGCGAGGTACGCGTGAAGGCGGCTCGGAGAGCCGCCCCACCCAAGACGTCGGCTCGGAGAGCCGACCTACCCAAGACGTCGGATCGGAGAGCCGACCTACGCAGACGGCGATGTTCATCCGGGTGCCGAAGGTGCTGGGCGATGGGGGTGGGGCGTGAGGGGTGGGGCGGCGGAGATCGCCGCGGCGGTGCGCGCGGGGGAGCGGTCGGCGGTGGATGTCGCGGCGCTCGCGCTCGCGGCGGTGGACGCGGCGAACCCGGGGCTGAACGCGTTTCTCGATGTGTTTCATGACCGGGCGCTGGAGCAGGCCGTCGCGGTGGATGCGCGGGTGCGCAGCGGCGAGGGGGATGCGCTGCCGCTCGCGGGCGTGCCGGTGGCGCTGAAGGACAACATCTGCTTGGCGTGGGGCCGCACGACGTGCGGGAGCCGGTTTTTGGAGGGCTACCGCTCGCCCTTCACGGCGACGGCGGCGCAGCGGCTCATCGCGGCGGGCGCGGTGATTGTCGGCAAGACCAACCTCGACGAGTTCGCGATGGGCTCCAGCGGCGAGCACTCGGCCTTCGGCCCGACGCGGAACCCGTGGGACGTGTCGCGCGTGCCGGGCGGGAGCAGCTCGGGGAGCACGGCGGCGGTCGCGGCGGGGATGGTGCCGCTGGCACTGGGGAGCGACACGGGGGGCAGCATCCGTCAGCCGGCGTCGCACTGCGGCGTGGTGGGCGTGAAGCCGACGTACGGGCGCGTGAGCCGGTACGGGCTGGTGGCGTACGCGAGCTCGCTCGACCAGATCGGGCCCTTGTGCGGGAGCGTGCTGGACGCGGCGGTGTGCCTGGATGTGATCTGCGGCGAGGACCCGCACGATGCGACGAGCAGCCCGCGCGAGGCGGGCGGGTGCGCCGCGGCGGTGCGCACCGCGATGTCCGGGGCGTCGGGCGCGGGCCGGGGGCTGCGGCTGGGCGTGCCGCGGTTTGCGTGGGGCGAGGGCAACCACCCGGCGGTGCGCGCGGCGCTGGAGAAGGCGATCGCCGCGGCGAAGCGCGCGGGCGCGACGGTGGTGGACGTGGACCTGCCGCACGCGGGGCACGGCATCGCGGCGTACTACATCGTCGCGACGGCGGAGGCCAGCAGCAACCTGTCGCGGTTTGACGGCGTGCGGTACGGGCGGCGGGCGGAGACGGCCGAGGGCCTTGAGGCGATGTACGTCCGGTCGCGGACGGAGGGCTTCGGGGCCGAGGTGCGGCGACGGATCATGCTGGGGACGCACGTGCTCAGCAGCGGGTACTACGACGCGTACTACCTGCGGGCGCTGAAGGCCCGGCGGCTGATCAAGCAGGACTATGACGCGGTGTTTGCGAGGGACGATTCTGGTGCTGGTGCCGGGGCCGGCGGCGCGGTCGGGCCGGCGTGCGATGCGGTGCTGATGCCGGCGAGCCCGAACCCGGCGTTTCGCATCGGGGAGAAGCAGGCCGACCCGATGGCGCTGTATCTGGAAGACGTGTACACGGTGGGCGTGAATCTCGCGGGGCTGCCCGCGGTGACGCTGCCGGCGGCGACGGCGGACGTGGACGGGTCGCGCGTGCCGATCGGCGTGCAACTGATCGGGCCGGCGTTCGCGGAGCGGGCGCTGCTGGCGGCGGCGGCGGCGCTGGAGGCGGCGCTGGGGTTTGCCGAGCGGCCGGGGGGAACGGGCGCGTCTGATCGGGGCGGGTCGCGGTGAGCGGGCGGCTGCTGGCCATCGGGGACATCCACGGCCAGCGGGCCGCGCTCGAGGGCCTGCTCGCGGAGGTCGGGCTCGGCGAGGGCGACCGGCTCGTGTTTTTGGGGGACTACATCCACGGCGGGCCCGACTCGGCGGGCGTGCTGGACGTGATGGCGGAGGTGTCGCGGCGGCCGGGCGTGGTGTGCCTGTTGGGCAACCACGACGAGCTGATGAAGCGGGCGCTGGGGCGCGACGACTGGTTCGAGACGTGGCGGTTCAACGCGGGCGCGAGCACGGCGGCGAGCTATGTGGAGCGGGGCGGGCTGTCGACGCGGCGCGATGTGCCGGTGTCGCACGCGCGGTTTTTGTCGCGGCTCTCGCTGTGGCACGAGGTGGACGAGGCGATCTTTGTGCACGGGTCTGTCGAGCCGCAGACGCCGATGGACGAGCAGTACGAGGACGTGCTGCTGTGGGGGAAGGCCGACGGGGCGCGGGGGCACGTGAGCGGCAAGCGGGTGATCTGCGGGCACACGCGGCAGCGGACGGGCCTGCCCTTGGACCTCGGGCACACGATCTGCATCGACACGGCGGCCAAGAGCGGGGGCTACCTGACGTGCCTTGACGTGAAGGTGCGCTGGTGCTGGCAGGCCGATGTCGCGGGCCGGGTGCGCGAGTTCCCGCTCGACAAGCCGCCGGCGGGGCTTTCGCTGCCGTAGCGGGGCGGCGCGTGGGGAGGCGCGCGGCCTCAGGCGCTGGCGAGGATTCGTCGCGCGGCGGCGAGGCGCCAGGCGAGGGCGTCGGGCGTGTCGGCGTGCAGGTTCAGGTGGCCCACCTTGCGGCCGGGCTTGGGCTGCTTGCCGTAGAGGTGGGGGTGCAGGCCCGGGATGTCGAGCAGGGCGCGGAGCTGCGCGGGCGTGGGCAGGGCGCCGATGAGGTTCAGCATGGCGTGCGCGCCGCGGGGCGTGGTGCCGCCGAGGGGGAGGCCCAGGACGGCGCGGGCGTGGTTTTCAAACTGGCTGGCGAAGGAGCCGGCGCGGTCGGCGTCGATGGTCCAGTGGCCGCTGTTGTGGACGCGCGGGGCGAACTCGTTGGCGAGCAGCGTGTCGCCCGAGAGGAAGAACTCCAGCGCGAGCACGCCGACGTAGCCCAGGTGCGTGAGCAGGGCGCGGGCGGCGTGCTGGGCCTGCTGCTCGATGTGCGGCGGCACGCCGGGGGCGGGGGCGATGGTGGTGCGCAGGATGCCCCCTTCGTGCGTGTTCTGGCAGAGGGGGTAGAAGCGGACGTCGCCCGCGGCGCTGCGCACGGCGAGGATGGAGAGCTCGCGGTCAAAGGGGATGACGGCGTCGAGCAGGCAGGGCGCGCGGCCCAGCGTGTCGAAGGCGGCGGCGGCGTCGTCGGCGGTGCGGACGCGGGCCTGGCCCTTGCCGTCGTAGCCCAGGCGGCGGGTCTTCAGGATGCAGCCGTGCGGGGCGCGGGGGGCGAGGGCGCGGAAGGCCTCGGCCGCGGCGTCGGGCGAGTCGACCGGGGCGGAGGGGGGCACGGCGATGCCCAGCGCGAGGAAGGCCTTGCGCTCTTCGAGCCGGTCTTGCGCGATGCGCAGCGCGAGCGGCGCGGGGTGCACGGCGACGCCGCGGGGGGCGAGGGCGTGCTGCGCGTGCTCGGCGAGGGCGACGGGGACATTTTCAAACTCGTAGGTGAGGGCGTCGACGCCGTCGAGGAAGGGGGCGAGGTGCGGGCCGGGCTGAAAGTCTGGGGCGAGCGTGAGGCGGCCGACGTCGGCGGCGCAGGCCGCGGGGTCGGTGTCGAGGAAGCGGCATCGCACGCCCAGCGGGGCCGCGGCGAGGGCGAGCATCCGGCCGAGCTGGCCGCCGCCGAGGATGGCGAGGGTGGTGGGCATTGGGG
>CAZCBN010000004.1:56808-62764 GCA_964496975.1 uncultured Phycisphaeraceae bacterium | reverse complement strand
GCTCGTCGGGGGGGGTGTCGGTGGGCGGCGCGGGATTCGGTCGGTCGAACGTACCGGACGGGCGGGGGTGGTTCAATCCAAGGCACCAGATTCCGGGGTGAAGGCTATGCAAAGGGCCCGAACTTTCATGGGTTTCCCTCTCCAAGCAGGGCCCGAACTTCACGGAGACGTCGCTCGGCCGAGGCGGCTTCGCTCCCCAGCTCGGCGCCGTCGGCCTGCGCGGCCTGCGCGACGCCCAGGGCCCGCTCGTAGCCGGCCCGGGCGGCGAGCAGCAGGCGGTCGCGGGCGGCCGCGTCGGTGGTTTCGCGCGCGGCGAGAAGCTCGTCGATCTGGGCCCGCTTGAAGACGGCGACGAAGAGGTCCCGCGCGTGCCGGGCGATGGGGTCGGCGCGGGAGACGCTCTCGCGCAGCGTGAGCAGCGCGTCGTACACCGCGGCGGCGTCGTCCAGGCGCTCGAGGGCGCGGAGCTCGTTGCCCACCTTGTTCAGCATGGTGCCGAGGTCGCGCTGGGCCTCAAGGTCGGAGAGATCGGCCGCCCGCTGCTCGGCGAGGCGCAGGGCGGCGCGGTACTGCGCCAGCGCGGCCTCGCGCAGCGCCTCGCGGGCTTCGCGCGGAAGGCCCGGCGCCTCGCGTGCGGCCGAGGCGCGGGCGAGGCCCGCCTCGTGCCGCGCGAGCATCAGGTCGCGGGCGAGCTCGCCGTCGGCGGGGGACGCCTCAGCACGCGGGGCGAGGTCGGCCGCGGAACGCTCGGCGAGCGCGGCGGCGCGCTCAAACAGCCCGGCGGCCTCGGCGGCGAAGGGGGCGGCTTCGTCGGGCCGGCCCGCCTCGGTCAGGGTGTCGGCGTGCTGCGCACACGCACGGCCCAGCGTGAGGGCGATGCGGGCGTCGTCCTGCAGCGCCTGCGCGTCGAGACGTGCGGCGTCCGGGCCCGGCGCGGCGGCGCGAGAGGCCGCGGCGTCCGCGGCGCTGCGCTCGGCCTGCGCAAGGTGGGCCCGGGCCTCGCTGAGCTCGGCGGCGTTCTCGCCCCGCAGGCGGTGCAGGTCGGCCCGCTCGGCGGCGAGGGAGGCCCGGCGGGGGGCGAGCTCGGCGGCGTCGGCGCCGCGCTCGGCGGCGTCGGCCAGGTGCCGCTCGGCCTGGTCGAGCTGGGAGAGCGCTTCAGTGAACAAGCGGCGGCGACGCAACGCCGACGCCCAGTTCTCGCTGCTCGTCGCCAGGCCCAGCCGCGGGCCGGGGAGCTGCGGCGACAGCGTGACCAGCAAGGTGCGCAGCTCGTACGCGCGGCGGTAGCTGGCCTCGGCCCGGTCGCTCGGTGTCGCGGAGGTTGCTGTTGCGGGTGCGGCGTCGGCGGGTTCGGGCGTGGGCTCGGGCGGCGGCTCGGCCAGGGCGGACTGGATGTCGCCCAGGCGGTCGTGCGCCTCGGCGAGTTCCTCGAGCAGCTCGGGGCGCACGGCGTCGGCGCCGTCAAGCTGCTCGTCCAGCACCTGCAGGTAGCGCTGCGCCTCGCTCAGCAGCGTCTCGCGGGCGCGGGTGGCGCCGCGGAGGTTCTCGATCTGGTCGTGCACGTCGAACATCAGCGTGCGGGCGAGGCCCCGCACGGCATCGAAGTTGGCCTCGGCCCGGGCCCGCTCGGCGTCGGCCTGGGCCCGCGCGAGGCGCTCGCCCCCGAGCGCGTGCTCGGCCCGGGCCCACAGCGTGCCGGCGGTGACGGCGAAGGCCGCGACGCCCAGGCAGGCCGCGGCGCCGAGCGCCACGGGCGTGCGGTGCCGGCGCACGGACTTGCTGAGCATGTACCAGCCGCTGTCGCGTTTGGCCTCGATCGCCTCGCCGGCGAGGTAGCGGCGGACGTCGCGGCCCAGCTCGCCCGCGCTCTGGTAGCGGCGCTGCGGCTCCTTCGCGAGGGCCTTGAGGATGATGGTCTCGAGCTCGTCGCCGACGCGCTCGTCGAGCTCGTCGCCGAAGGAGCTGGGGCGGGCGGGGTCGGCGTGCACGATGTTGTCGAGCACCTCCCGAGCGCGGCCCACGACGCGGTAGGGGAAGCGGCCCGCGGTCGTGAGCTGGTAGAGCACGACGCCCAGGCTGTAGACGTCGGTGCGGGCGTCGACGCGGGCGTGCAGGCCCTCGGCCTGCTCGGGGCTGGCCCAGGGGAGGCTGCCGATGAACTGGCCCGTGATGCTCTGCGGGGCGGGGTCGGCGGCCGGCGCGTCGGCGGGCCTCGCGTTGGTCGCGCCAGCACGGCCAGGGCCGGCGTCGGCAGCGCCGCCTTCGAGAAGACCGGTGTCGTCAGACGCATACGCGGGCGGCGCGGAGGAGCCGGTCTCGATCTTGGCGAGGCCGAAGTCGACGAGCACGGGGGTGCCGCGGGCGTCGAGGCGGATGTTGGCCGGCTTGATGTCGCGGTGGATGACGCCGTGGAGGTGGGAGGCGAAGACGGCGTCGCAGATGTTCGCAAAGAGCTCGAGGCGGTCTCTGAGGGAGGAGGGGGGCTCGATGTCGCCGCCGGACGAGAAGGTGGGGGCCTGCGGCGCGTGCCCCGTGTGGCCCGCGGCGGCGTCCACGGTGGGCGCCCAGGCGGGCGTGTGGTGGGCGTGGGCGGCGCTTGAGCCCGCGGAGGCGGAGAAGCGGCCCCGGGACCGCCAGCGGCCCGGGCCGCGGCGCTTGGACGCGGGGGCCCGCGAGGCGATGCGGCCGGCGCGGAGGCCGCGGATGTAGTCGTCGAGCGAGCGGCCGGCGATGTAGTCCATGACGTAGAAGAACGAGCCGTCGGGGGTGCAGCCGCTGTCGTGGATCTTCACGATGCCGGGATGATTGAGCTGGCCCAGCACCTGCACCTCGCGCTCGAAGCGTGCGCGGCGTTCGGGGCCCGCGGTGGCGCCGCCGTGGAGCACCTTGACGGCGACGCGTCGCTTGGTGGAGCGTTGCAGGGCGAGGTAGACGACGCCCTGGCCGCCGCGGTGGATCTCGCGGAGCAGGTCGTAGCCGGGGAAGACGCCCGGCTCGGCGCGATCGGCGGCGCCGAAGCCCGCGCGGAAGCCGGCGGAGGAGGAGGCGCGGGCGCGTTGCTCGGCGTGGTCGGCCTGGCCCAGCGCGTCGAGGATGAGGCGGCGCTCACCGCGCGGGGCGGCGTCGGCCCGGTCGGAGGGACCTGCCCCGACGGGGGCCGGGCGGGCGGGGTTGGCGGGGTCGATCGGCGGCATCCGTCGGGCGGGCTTCCGAAAACAGGGGGGTGCAGGGGGAGTGCGGGCGCACGGTCAACGCGGGACCGGGGTGCGTCGACAGAACGGGGCGCGGGGACCGGACTCACGCGGGGCGATCGCCCCGGTGCAGACAACCCAGTGCAATTATGGGCTGCTGCTGAAGAAACCGGCCTCGGCAGGGAGCATTTCGCGCAGGCGGTCATGGGCGCGCGCGCGGAGCATGTACACCGCCCCCTCGCTGCGGCCCAGCTCGGCGGCGACGTCGGCCGCGGAGAGGCCCGACAGGTCGTACAGGCGGATGACGCGGGCGTAGTCGGCGGGCATGCGGTCGAGGGCCATCTTCAGAACGGTGCGCAGCTCGTGCTTGGCGGCGACGCCGCTGGGGGTGGTGTAGGTGACGCCGACGAGCTCGACGAGGGCGGCGGCGGACTCTTCCGCGCGGCGGGAGGTTTCGACGCGGCGGGCGGGGTTCGGGCGCTTGTCTGCTTCCAGCATCCGAACGGCGTCGATCAGGTTGTTTTCTGCGAGGCGGGTGAGCCAGGCGAGGAAGCCGGAGGCGCCGCCCCCCTTGAAGCGGTCAAGTCGGGTGACGGCCTCGATGTAGGTGACCTGCATGAGGTCGTCGGGGTCGAGGGCGGTGCGCAGGTGGCCGGTGATGCGCGTCGCGAGGCGGGCGCGAACGGTGCCGCCGAGGGCCTCGAGGAGGGCGACGAGGGCGTCTCGATCGCCGGCGGTGGCCTTGTCGACGAGGGCGTCGTGGTCTTTGGTGACGTGTGGGGCGGGCGGGGGCGCGTGGGGCGCGGGGCCGCGGTCGCCTTCGTCGCTGTGGGGTCGTGGGCCCGTCACGCGGTGTTGCCTCCCGGAGATGTTGATTCTACAGGATGTTGTCGTTTGGCCGAAGCGGGAGGGAGCGGGGCGCGTGGCTTAGACCGGGGTGTCTTCTGGGGTGAAGATGGCGACGACGACGGTGGTGTCGTCGCGCGGGGGGGTGCCGTCGCGGAAGTCGGCGACGCGGCGGAGGATGTGGGCGGCGATGTCGGCGGCGGCGGCCGGGGCGGGTGACGGAGCCGTTGGGGCGGGGCGGGCGGCTTCGCGGACGGCGTCGCGGAGGCGGTCCTTGCCGAACATCTCGCCGCGGGGGTTGCGGGCTTCCCAGAGGCCGTCGGTGCCGATGATGATGATCTGGCCCGGGCGGAGGTCGGCGCGTGAGGCGGCGTGGTAGGCCCAGTCGCGCTGGACGGCGAGGGGGATGTCGACGCCGGCGAGGTCTTGGAAGGTGTCGAGGGCGGGGTCGTAGAGCAGGGCGGGGTCGTGGCCGGCGCTGGTCCATTCGAGGGTGCGTGCGGCGGCGTCGACGCGGAGGAGGGCCATGGTCATGAAGCGGCCCTCGGGGGCGTCGTCGGCGGCGAGGCG
The DNA here is from genome assembly GCA_964496975.1 of uncultured Phycisphaeraceae bacterium. Classification (GTDB taxonomy): domain Bacteria; phylum Planctomycetota; class Phycisphaerae; order Phycisphaerales; family UBA1924; genus CAZCBN01. The sequence goes on along the minus strand of CAZCBN010000004.1, from coordinate 58,157 downwards.
GTTGATGTCGGCGGCGAGGCTGGCGAGGCCCTCGGTGGGGTGAAAGCCGACGCGGCTTCGGACGGCGACGCGGACGGAGGCCATGAGCAGGGCGGCGCCGACGCCGTGGCCGCAGACGTCGCCCACGGCGATGAGGACGCGTGGGGCGGGGGCGTTTGCCTCTGGGGAGCCGAGGGGGATGAAGTCAAAGTAGTCGCCCCCGGTTTCGTCGCAGTATTCGGCGGAGCCGGCGAGCTGCAGGCCGCGGACGCTGGGGGTCTTTCTGGGCAGGAGGCACTGCTGCACCTCGCGCGCCACGGCGAGGCCCTCGCGCATGCGGACGCGTTCGGCGAGCTTGGGCACCATGGCGTTGAAGGCCTCGGCGAGCTCTTGGCGCTCGTCGCGGGTGCGGATGTCGGCGCGGGCGCTGAGGTCGCCGGCGGCGAGGCGGGCGGCGGCGTCGCGGAGTTTTTCCAGCGGCCTTGTGACCTGCCGGGCGACGAAGACGGCGGCGATGCTGATGAGCGCGATCTCAAGGGTGGCGGCGGCGGCGGTGGCGGTGAGGGCGTGGCGCGTGGCCTGGGTGGTGGCGCGGACGGCCTGGTCCGCCTCCTTCACAAGGTCGGCCTCGGGCACGAGCAGCACGACGTACGACTCCTCGTCGAGCGCGGCGAAGGCCCAGACGTAGGCGTTGTCGCCCTCGCCGAGGGGGTGCGTGCCGCTGGAGGAGGCGGTCATGGCGGCGATGAGGTCGCGGACGCGGGCGTCGGTGGCGAGGTAGCGATCCAGCTCGATGACGCCCGGGGCCGGGCCGCCGAGGATCGGGCGGGGGGCGGGGCGGACGCGGCCCGCGGGGGTTTGGGTTGGCGTGGGGCGCGGGTCGGGCCGTTCGTCGGCGCGGGTGGCGGGGGGCTCGTAGCCCTGGCGGGCGAGGACGATGAGGCCGCCGCGGCGGAGGAGGTCGAGGTCCTGGGTGTTGGTGGGGCCGGTGCGGACGGCGAGGTCGCGGCGGACCTCGAGGCGGGCCTGGGGGCCGAGGTCGGGCGGGATGACGGCGCAGATCATCGCCTCGGTGGCGCCGCCCCAGGCGGTGGGGGGCTTGAGGGTGGCGAGCATGTCGTCGACGTTGAGGGAGATGGCGGCGACGCCCAGCATGCGGGGCTCGCTGCCGTCGGCGGGTGTGGTGCGGATGGGCGTGGAGACGACGAGGACGGGTTTGCCGGTGAGGGGGTCGGCGACGAGGCGGTTCCAGACGGTGCCGCGGGCGCGGGCGGCGGCCTGGTACCAGATTTGCGCGCGCGGGTCGTAGCCCTCGGGGAGGGAGCCGGCGGCGGGGCCGCGGGCCTGGACACCCTCGATCAGGGCGACGT
>CAZCBN010000004.1:38111-56798 GCA_964496975.1 uncultured Phycisphaeraceae bacterium | reverse complement strand
GTGGGGGGGGCGGCGACGAGGCGGTTCCAGGCGGCGGCGCGGGCGCGGGCCTCGGCGGCGGCGGCCTGCGGCGCGGGCACGCCCGGGGCAATCGCGACGGCGAGCTGTGGCGGCGGGGCGGGGGCGGGCTCGGCGCCCAGGGCGAGGTCGCGGAGGCGGGCGAGGGGGCGGTCGCGGAGGGCGGGGAGGCGGCGCTCGTCGGAGCTTTCGGAGGCGTCGGAGCCGGCGGGCGGGGTGGGCGGGGTGTCGCGGTGGGCGGCGTGCACGGCCTGGGCGAGCGCGGCGAGGCGGGTTTCGACGAGTTCACCCCGGGCGCGGAGGATGTCGGAGAAGGCGGTGGTGTACTGGAGCAGCTCGCGGTGGGACCGCTCGAGCAGGCTCTGGCGGATGTCGGCGGCGACGCGGGCGCCGAGCCGCTTCATGGCGGCGTGGTCAAGCGAGGTGCTGAGCGCGGTGGCGCCGAGGGCGATGCCCAGGAGCACGGCGAGAACCCGCCAGCGGAATGTGCGACGCCTCGTCACACGGTGAGGGTATCGGGGCGGGCGATCGGCCCGAGGCGGGTGGGCAGACCCGGGGGAGGGCGTGTGGGGGGGCCGGGTTTGGGTGTGGCGCGGCGGTGCGGGGTGTGGGCGGGGTATGCTGCGGGGGCGTGGCGTTGAGCGGGACGAGGGCGGAGCATCGCATGGCAGAACACGAGGCGTCGCCGATCCGGCTTGAATCGATCGCCGGGCCGCCGACGGAGGCGATCGAGGTGCTCCCCGGGGAGCCGGTGGTGATCGGCCGGGCGGCGGACGCGCAGCGGCAGCTGACGGACAAGACGGTGTCTCGGCGTCACAGCGTGGTGGCGGCGCGGGGGCTGCAGTGGTTCATCACGGACCTGAACAGCCGGCACGGGACGTACCTGAACGGGATGAAGCTGGAGGCGGACCAGCCCGCGCCGCTGGGCGACGGGGACCTGGTGCGGGTGGGGCCTTGGACGTTTCGGGTGCGGCTCGGGCAGGCAGCGGGTGCGTCGATGCCGACGACGAACGACCTGGCGAGCACGGCGCACCGGGTGCAGCGCGTGCCGGCGCGGGAGCTGCGGAGCCTGGCGCAGCAGCGGCTTGACCTGCTGGTGGAGTGCGCGGCGGGGATCAACAGCGCGGCGACGGTGGAGTCGCTCGCCGACCAGGCGCTGGACGCGGTGATGCGGGGCACGGGCTTCAGCCGGGCGGCGTTCGTGCGGCAGGTGAGCAGCACGGGGGACGTGGAGGTGATCGCGTTCCGCGCGCCGGGCGCGGGCGGCGGGGAAGCGGGGTCGGGCGGGGGCTCGTCGGGCACGGCGGCGGAGGTGGGGGCGACGGGGCCGCGGGCCTCTGGGCGGGCGACGGCTGTCGCGCCGAGCGATTTTTCGTTCTCGCGTTCGCTCATCAACGCGGCGAGCGAGGGCGAGATCGTGCGGATGGCGGGGGACAGCGGGCTGAACTACGGCGAGAGCATCATCCGGCTCGGGATTCACTCGGCGCTGTGCGCGCCGGTGATGCTCGGGACGAGCGTGGAGGCGTACCTGTACCTCGACGCGCGCGACAGCGAGAGCAGCGTGCAGCCCGACGCGGCGGCGTTCTGCCAGGCGGTGAGCCGGATGTCGGGGCTTGCGCTCGCGAACATCAAGCGGCTCAAGCTGGAGAAGGACAAGGGGCAGCTCGACGCGGACCTGCAGGCGGCGCGGGTGGCGCAGCGGCTCATCATGCCGCCGGCGATGGGGGAGTTCGGCGCGCTGCGGTACGCGATGCAGACCAAGCCGGGGCGGGTGGTGGCGGGGGATTTGTTCGACGTGGTGCCGCTGGACACGGACGGGCCCGGGGGCACGCCGCGGCGCGTGGCGGTGTTTTTGGGGGACGTGGCGGGCAAGGGCGTCGGCGCGGCGATCTTGATGGCGACGGCGCAGACGCAGCTCCGCATGGGCCTGCGGCTCTCGGGGGACCCGGGCGAGGTGGTGAGCGACGCGAACCGGTTCCTCGCGGGGCGGGTGGACGAGCGGGTGTTCATCTCGCTGTGGCTCGGGGTGTTTGACCTGGAGCGGGGCGAGGTGGCGTTTGTGGACGCGGGGCACGGGCACTGGCTCGCGGTGATGCCGGGGGGCAAGCCTGGGGGCGTGCAGAGCGTGGGCGGGCTTCCGCTTGGGGTGAAGCCCGACGCGGTGTATCGGACGGAGCGCATGGCGTTCGCCCCCGGCGGGCGGATCGTGCTGTTCAGCGATGGGCTGGTGGAGCAGCCCAGCCCGACGGGCGAGCAGTTCGGCGTGCTGCGCACGATCGCGGCGGTGGAGCGGGCGACGACGGCGCGCGAGGACGTGCTGTGCATGGCCCAGGCCGTGCGGGAGCACGCCGACTCGGACGCGCTGGCGGACGATCTGACGGTGGCGAGCGTGGAGTGGCGGGCCTGAGGGACGGGCCTGAAAGACGGGCCGGTGGGGACGGGCCCGGGGGCGGCCCGGGGGCATGGGGCCGGGTGGGCGGGCTTTGTCGGGGCCTGTACGGACGGGTCGCGGGCGGGGCACGGGCGGCGCGGGCAAATCGCCTTGGCCCCCAGAGCCGGTGGTGGTATGGTGCTGCCGTAGGCGTTCTGGGGGATGTCAGCGCGGTCGGTCTCGCCGACCCCGCTCGTCGGCGGCGGCGCCGCCTTGGAGGTTTGCTTTGAACGGCAGCGTGTTGCGTGGCGTGGCCCGGCCGACGGCGTGGGGCGTGGCGGCGGCTGTGATGATGGGCGCGGCGGGCACGGCGGCGGCCGGCGCCGGGATCGCCGCGGCGAGCGCCGAGGCGGCGGGCGCGGCGCTGAGCCCGTCCGAGGCCTTCCGCGTGGAGCGGTTCGTCAACATGGCGGTGGGGGAGTGGACGAGCGTGGAGTCGCTCGCGATCGGCGATGTGGAGAACGCCCGGGCGGGGTCGATGGTCGGGACGCTGGACCTGCAGCGCTTCACGGTGCTGTCGCCCGACGCGCGGGTGGTGGTGGCGGACGGCGCGGCGGAGCGGCCGGCGGACCTTGAGGGCCTGACGCTGCTGCGCGGCTCGGTGCGGGGCGACCTGATGAGCCGGGTCTTCGTCGCGGTGTCGGCGCGGCAGGTGTCCGGGCAGATCGCGATGAGCGACGGCCGGGTGTTCAGCATCTCGACGGGCCCCGACGCGGGCGCCGGCCCGGTGCTGGACAACGGCGTGGTGATCGCCGAGGCGTCGACGCTCGTCGACCAGGTGCCGCGGGCGCCGTTCACGTGCGACGTGCGCGAGGCGCCTGTCATCGGCCCGCTGGACGCGGAGGACGCGGCGGACCAGGCCCGGCGCGGCGTGCTCGCGCCGCGGGCGGGCACCTGCGGCGGCGCGGCGGCGATCGCGGTGGACACGGACTGGGAGTTCACGCGCGACCTGTTCAGCGGCAACCCCGACGCGGCGGCGCAGTACGCCGTGGCGCTCATCGGCGCCGTCAGCGAGATCTACCAGCGCGACGTGAGCGTGGAGCTCTCGGTGCCCTTCGTCCGCACGTGGGCGGCCGACACCGACCCCTACGTCACGACCAGCAACGACCTCTTGCCGCAGGTGCAGGCGCACTGGACGGCGGAGATGCGCGACGTGAGCCGTGCGGTGGTGCACCTGCTCTCGGGCCGGACGGACACGCCCTACGGCGGCGTGGCGTACCTGAGCGCGCTGTGCGACACGGGCTCGGGCTTCGGCGTGTCGGCGTACCTCAACGGCTTCTTCCCCTTCCCCATCCCCGTGCGCGGCTTCAACACGTGGGACCTCATCGTCGTCGCCCACGAGCTGGGCCACAACTTCGGCACGGGGCACACCCACGACGGGTACGTCCCGGTGATCGACCGCTGCGGCATTGACTGCACGGGCAACCGCGACGGCACGATCATGAGCTACTGCCACATCTGCCCGGGCGGGCTCAACAACGTCAAGACGCAGTTTCACCCGCGGGTGATCGAGAAGATCGAGCAGTTCGTCATCGGCCGCTCGTGCGTGGCGACGATCAATGTCGTGCCGCTGAACGACGCGGCCGAGACGCTGCGCGAGCAGAGCGTGCTGGTGGACGTGCTCGGCAACGACTCGTACCCCGAGTGCGTCGACCCGTTCATCTTCAACTTCGACCGCTTCACGTCGGTGTTCGGGCTGATCTCGATCGTGAACACGCCCAACGCCGCGACGCCGCACGCGCTCCGGTACACGCCGCCGGCGGGCTTTGTCGGGCAGGACTCGTTCCGCTACACGACGCTGGGCGGGGGCGTCGCCACGGTGACGGTGCAGGTGGGCTGCCCGGCCGATCTGAACGGCGACGGGCCCGTGGACATCTTCGATCTGTTCGACTTCCTCGCCGCGCTCGACACGGGCAACGCCGCCGTGGCGGACGTGAACCGCGACGAGGCGATCGACATCTTTGACCTGTTCGACTTCCTGGCGCTGCTCGATCAGGGTTGCTAAGGGGGCTGCTGAGGGGGCCGCTCAGGGGGCCGCTCAGCTCGGGCCCGGGCGGGGCCGGGGCGCTCTGCCGCGTGAACCCTTGATGAAACACAGCGGGCGGGCCGATGGGGCCCGCCCGTTGTCTTTTTGTATTTCTCATCTTGGCGGGGCCGGCGGCCTGATGGTCACTCGGGCAGGCGTTCGAGCTCGCGCTGCACGCGGTCGCGCAGCCGGGCGAACATGCCGCGGCTGAAGTCGAGCCGCAGGCCCGCGGCGGCGAACAGGTCGGGCAGCGGGCGTGAGCCGCCGAGGCGGAGGGCCCGCTTGTAGGCGTCGACGGCGACGGCCTCGCCCTCGTCGAGCGAGCGGGCCCAGAGCTGCAGGGCGCCGAGCTGCGCGATGCCGTACTCGATGTAGTAGAGCGGGTGGCCGAAGAGGTGGGGCTGGGCCTGCCACGCGAAGTCGCGTGCGGCGGCGGTGGTGGGGCCCCAGGCGACGCGGTTGCCGCGGAGGCCGAAGCGTTCGACGAGGTCCTTCCACGCGCCCTTGCGTTCGGCGCGGTCGTGCCGCGGGCGCTCGTAGACCCAGTGCTGGAAGGCGTCGATGGTGGCGATCCAGGGGAGCAGGGCGAGCGAGCCCTCGAGCTGCTTGCGCTGGGCGCGGGCGAGGTCGGACGGGTTCTCGTAGAAGCCGCCGGGGACGCCCCAGTGCCGCATGGTGAGCAGCTCCATCGACATGCTCGCGACCTCGGCGAACTCGATGGGGCTGTGGCGGTAGTGCAGCCAGGGGTCGTCCTTGCAGAGCATGGAGTGGAAGGCGTGGCCCGCCTCGTGCACCATGGTCTCGACGTCGCGGTGCAGGCCGGCGGCGTTCATGAAGATGAAGGGCTTGCGCGAGAAGTCCTGCATGTATTGGTAGCCGCCGGGGGCCTTGCCCTTGCGGCTGTCGAGGTCGAGCAGCTCGCCGGTTGCGATGCCGCGTGTGTTGCGGCCGTCGCCCATGGACTCGAACATGCCGGCGAGCTCGCCGTCGAGGGCGTGCATCACGCGGCGCGTGCGGGCGACGAGGTCGGCGCCGTCGGTGAAGGGGCGGAGCGGGCCGCGGCCCTTGGGGTCGACGCCCAGGTCCCAGGGCTTCAGCTCGACGAGGCCCAGGTCGCGGCGCCGCCGGGCGTCGAGCTCGGCGCAGAAGGGCATGATCTCGTGCTCGACCGCGGCGTGGAAGGCGCGGCAGTCGGCGGGCGAGTAGTCAAAGCGGTGCTTGGAGACGAACGTGTGGCGGAGATAGTCGGGGAAGCCCGCGTTCCGCGCGAGCCGGTCGCGGCGCTGCACCATCGCGTCGTAGAGGCCGTCGATCTCGTCCGCATCGGCGAGGCGGCGGTCGGTGACGGCACGCCAGGCGGCCTCGCGCACGGCGCGGTCCGTGCGCTCCTGGTAGGCGGCCATCTGCGGCATGGTGCGCGTCTGCCCGTCGAACTGCACCGTCATGGAGCCGGTGATGCGCTGGTACCGCTGGCCGAGCTGCGCGAGCTCAGTGTGCAGCGGGACGTTCTCGGGCCGGAAGAGGTCCACCTCGGCCCGCGTGTCGCGGTGCAGCACGGCGTGCCGGTCCGCGACGAGGCCGAACCGCTCGCACAGCGCGACCTGCCGCCGGTCGAGCTCGAAGCCGGCCCGCTGGAGCTCGGGCGCGACGCGCTCGATGTACTTCGCATAGGCCGCGGCGACGGCCTCGTCCTCCGTGTCGCACGTCATGTTGATGTAGAGCCGGGCCCGGGCCTCGCTGCACGCGGCCTCGAGCTCGCTGCGATCGTTGAGCCACGCGTCGGCGGCGGCGGGTGACTCCACGGGCCGGGCGCGCAGCTCGTTCACCAGCGCCTCGACCGCGGGCCACGAGGCGCCGTCAAAGCCCGGCGGCACGTAGGGGCCGCCCGGCGCGGGCGAGGGGCCGGAGGCGTCGCGCGGGGCGTTCACGTGCGGGGGCGGGGCGTGCAGCGCGGTCATGGTCGGGCCTCGGGAGAGCGTGCGGGGCGCGGGGTCGTGGCGGCGCCGCCGATCGGCGCTGCCCCGCGGGAAGCCTACGTCCGCGCGCGTCGCCTCCGCGCAGAAAAACGCCGGCCTCTGTCGGGCCGGCGTGCGGGTGCGGTGGGTGTGCTCGGCGGAGGCCGCGCGGAGGGGACGTCAGCGGAGCAGGTCGCGGAGGGTCTCCTCCTGACCCTCGTACCAGTCGTCGAAGTCATCGGGGAGGGTGTTGAAGACGAACAGCGCAAAGTTGGGCTGCAGGCGGACGTAGCGGCCGATGGTCTTCAGGTGGTTGCGGGCGCGGCCGACGAGGGCGGCACGGGCCTCGCCCTGGGCGCCGCTCGCGGCCTGCAGGCTGATCTGGTACTTCGTGTACGCCTGCTGCACCGCCTCGCCGTCGTTCGCGGCGACCTCGCGGTACTTGCGCATGTGTTCCTCGGCCTTGGAGACGGGGAAGAGCTCGCCCTTCTCCCAGCGGCCGACCCAGTCGATCTCGGCGTAGCCCAGCAACTCGGTCAGCTCGTCGAGGCTCTTGGCGGTGCCGCCGGAGAAGCGGAACTTCTCGGCCTGTGCGCTGTTGAAGGTGAGCACGTCGCCCGTGGGGTTGATGAGCTCCTCGCCCGCGTCCTCGCTCTGCGACCAGGTGACCTTGCCGGTGTCGGGGTCGATGGTGGCGCTGAGGGGGGTGTCGCGGTCGGGGTTGCCCTGCATGGCTTCCATGATGAGCGGGTCGTGGTTCCCGCGGACGGAGAGCTCGCGCATCCCCTCAAAGACCTGCTCGAGCCCGAAGCCCTGCATCGCGACGAGCTGGCCCGACCATCCCGTGCAGGCGCCGTAGTTGCCCTCGGGCATGAAGTAGATCTCTTCGAGGCCGTGGACGCTCATCGCCGCGGCGGAGATGGCCGACTCGATCCACGCGACGGTGCGGAACTTCTCGCGCAGGTCGAAGGCGATGTACTTGCTGAGGCGCTGCATCTCCAGCAGTGCGCCGCCGCCGGAGTTGACGTGCAGGACGAGGATGCCCGACCCGTCGTTGCCGATCTCGCCCTCGAGGATCTCGGCGCACTCGGCGAGCGTCTTCTGGTTGATCTCAAGGCCCACGCCGCCGTGCAGCGTCAGCACTGCCCCGCGGGGCACGCCCTCGCGGCGCTCGGGCTTGGCCTTGCTCGAGGCGGCGCCCTCGCGCTTGTCGAGCGCCGCGTCGTCCGCCGTCGCGTCGCGCGTGATCTCGCCGATCTCGGCGGCGGAGAAGAACTTCTCCTGCTCCAGCGTGCCCGTGGTGACGAGGATCCAGATGTTCCCCTCCACCTCGCGGAGGATCTCGCCCTCCACCGTCGTGCCGTCCTTCAGCACGAGGATGTCGATCGCCGACGCGACCGGGGCGATGCCCGCGGCCACCGCGATCGCCACCGCCGCGCCCAGGCGGCGGAAGAAGCCCGACACGCCCCGCCCGCCCGCATCACGCACCCGACCCAGAGTCGTCGCCGACATGAGATTCTCCAGAATCGCCCCGGACGCTCGGCGCCCCGGCGGCGGTCAGTGGTTCAGAACACGCCTCGCCCGTCGTCCCTCGCCGGCCCTCCGGGGGCCGCGATGAAGCCAGGCCCGCTCAACGCATCGTCACGAGCTGGACCTCGAGCTGCTCGATCAGCACGTCGATGTCCGTCGGCCCCGGCACGCGCTGCCGCTGGATCTCGATCGCCTCGCCGTACCGGCTGTAGATGCTCCGCAGCTCCTCCAGGATCTTGATCCGCCGGCCGATGGTGCGGCGGGCGAGGTCTTCCTGGCTGTTCGCCGTCACCTCGGGGTCCTGGTACTCCTCCCAGAGCTTGGGCATCTGCCGCGCGGCGCGGGCGACCGACTCGCTCCACGACTCCATGATGTCGTTGCCGCGGCCCTTGATCAGCTCGTGCCGCCGCTCCAGGCCCAACTGGGCGAGCACGTCCTCGAACGTGTCGGCCGTTCCCTCGGAGACGCCCAGCAGCTTCGCCTCGCGCTCCTTCAGCAGCATCAGGTCGTTCAGCGTGCCCTTCACGGCCTGCTGCATGGTGTCGCGGTTCTCTTCCTTGCCGTTGTCGGTGAGCAGGAACTCGCCGGGCTCGCTCGGCACGCCCTCGAACAGCTCGGCCCGGCCGCCGGTGAGGCGGTAGCTCAGCTCGTACCCGCGGCGGAGCATCGCCGTCACAAGTCGGTAGTCATACCCGCCCGCGACCGCGATGCCCTGCATCCGACCGAGCCGCAACGATCGCTGCTTCTGCCGCACCACCTCGTCGCCCACGCCGTCGAAGATGTCTTCCAAAGCCGCGAGCCCGCCCATGCGGCCCTCGGGGTGGAAGTAGATCTTGTCGGCCAGGAACGGCAGGAAGCACGCCCCGCCCATCGCGTTGCGCACCCAGAAGATCACCTGCGGCCGCTTTGCCCACTCGTCCAGCTCCGTGCGGAAGACGGGCTCGATGTCCTCGACGTAGCGGTAGTCGTCCGGGTTCTCCAGCAGCGTGTCGTCGCTCTCCTCGCCCAGCGGGTCGGCCGACCAGGTGTTGTCCACCCGCACGATGATGAAGTCGGGCTCGTACTTCCGCGCGTCCTGCATGGCATCGCGGATGGGCGTGGGCGAGATGTCCGTCGCAAACTCGCCCGTCAGCTCAAAGAAGTACACCTTGGGCGTGCCCTCGCCCGTGGCGGGCGACTCGATCGGGCTGAGCCGGCCCGGCAGGCCCGAGGCTGCGCCGGGCGTCCCGGGCGTGTTGGGCTCGGGGGTTTCCTCCGCGGCCTTCTCGCCCTCCGCGGCGGCCTCGCCCCGCACGATCTGCAGGATGTCGGCCCGCGCATACTTCGACGGGGCGCGGATGCCCGCGACCACCACGATCATCTCCACCTCGGTGGGCGACTCGGACAAAATCTCGCCCTCGATCACCTTGCCGTTCCGCAGGATGATCCGGTCGAGCGTCTCGGTGGCGCCCGCAGAGGCCCAGGTCGAGGCGGCCCACGCATCCCGCGTCCCTCCGCCCAGCGACAGCAGCGCCGCCGCCGGGAACGCGGCCGGAGCCGCCGCCAGCGCCATCGCCGCAAGCCCGGCCCAAAGCCCGGCCCACGCCGAGCGCCCACAGAGCCGCCGTCCATCGCCCGCCGAACGCTTCTTCTGCATCGCACGCTCCACGTCGCGGGTGTTGCTGATCCGCAGGGCCGAGTTCTCGCTCGGCCCGGCTTGCAGAACCCGCCTTGCCACAATCTGTTCCACCCCGCCCACTATCCGACGCCCAGGGCCGCCGAAAGTTCCCGCGCCAGGGCCGCCGCTGACGCCTTTTCTCGCACCCGGCCCTCGAGCTGGGCGTCATAAACACCGTTCAAAATCCGAGCAAACGCCGGCCCGGGCGTCAACCCCATCCCGATCAGGTCATTCCCGTCCACCAGCGGCGGCGGTTGCAGCCCGCCCTCGTGCGAGGCCAGCGCCTCCACCCGGGCCGCCACCGCCCCCGCGGCCTCCGGGTCCATGGCCCGCAGCACGTGCAGCGCCTCGCCAAAGCCCGGGCCCGCCGCGTCGCGCTTCTGCCGGGCCGTCCCCTCGCCGAGCCACCCGGCCCCCGCCGCCCGGAGCCTCGCGAGCACGCCGAGCGTCGCGGAGAGGCGCTCCCGCTCCTCGTTGCTCAGGCACAGGGCCGCGCGGTACGCCGCGGCCGCCGCGGGCGTCGCCTCCCCCCGCACCACCGCCAGCGCCGCCAGCGCGGCGATCGCCGGGGCCTCGGCGGCAAGCCCGGTCAGCGGCCGCCACGCGTGGGCGGCGTCGGCCGCGTCACCGCCAGACGCGGACGGGGCACGCGCCGGCCCAAACACGGCGGCTTCCAAACCGAGGTCGCGCAGCCGCTGCGCCGCCGCGGCCCGGCTCGGGTGCGCCAGCATGGCCCGCAGCTCGTCGCCGATGCGTTCGCGGCTCACGCCGCGCAGGGCCTGCGCATGCGTGCGGACGGCGTCCGCCGTCGCCGCATCGAGCGCAAAGCCGAGCCGGCACGTGAGCCGCACCGCCCGCAGGGCCCGAAGGTGGTCCTCCGCCAGCCGGGCCGCGGGGTCGCCCACGGCGCGCACAAGCCGCGCCGCCAGGTCGGCCCGCCCGTTCACGTAGTCGATCACGCGCCCGCCCAGGGGCGAGCCCGTCTCGCCCGTCGCGGGGGGGGAGAGGGGGTCGAGGAACAGCGCGTTGATGGTGAAGTCGCGGCGCTGCGCGTCCGCCTCGGGCGAGGCGAAGCGCACGCGGTCGGGCCTGCGTGCGTCGCTGTAGGGCCCGTCGCTGCGGAACGTCGCGACCTCGGTCACGATGCGCTCGCCCGCGTCGCCCCGGCGGGGCTGGCTCCGCACGATCACCACGCCGAAGGCCGCGCCGACGGCGTTGCTGTGCGGAAAGGCCGCGGTCACCTGCGCGGGCGTGGCGCTGGTGGCGACGTCGTAGTCCTTGGGCGGCAGGCCCAGCAGCTCATCGCGCACGCACCCACCGGCGAAGTACGCCGTGTGCCCCGCCCTGCGGAGCGTCGCCACGATGTCGGTCGCCGCGCGACGGTCGGCCCCGTCGCGCGCCGCCGGTTCGGTGGGGGCCATGGCCCGAATCGTACCGGCGGGCACGGCTCGCCTCACCGCCCCGCCATCCTCCGGTCATTCCGCGGTCATCGCCTCAAGGTTCGCGACAAACGCCGCCCGGAGCTCTTCGTGCGCCGCCCCGGTCGCCGGGCCGCAAAAGCCCTGGTACACCGCGCGGATCTCCCCGCTCCCCTCGATGAACACGATCGTCGGGAAGGCCCGCAGCCCGTCAAGGAAGGGCAGCGACGCCGCCGCCTTCGACTTGTCGCTCAGCCCGCCCAGCAGCACGGGCCACGTCGCGCCCGAAGACTCGACATACGCCCGCACGCGTTCCCCCGCCGTCTCCGCCTTGTGCTCGAACGCGAGCCCCGCGACGCGCAGCCCCCGCGGCCCGTACGCCGCGTGCAGTTCCTTCAGCAGCGCCGAGGCGTCGCGGCAGTTCGGGCACCACGTCCCGAAGACGTACAGCACCCGGGGCGAGCCCGCCGGCAGCGCCGCCGCCAGCCCGCCGCCGCCGCCCTCGACTCCCGCCGCCCCCGCGGTCGCGAGAGTCTCAAACACCGGCGCCCCCGGGGCCCGCACGGCCTCGTCAAAGTTCGCCCGCCCCGTGGTCAGGGCAAAGGCGCTGGGCAGCGTCGCGTCGTCATCGCGAACGGCCGTCCACGTCTCGTGGTGCCACGTGCCCGACCAAAAATCGCCCGCGAGCGTGCCGTCCGCCCGCAGCCGCGCGTGAAACAGAAACGCGTGCGCCCCGTCGAAGGAACCGGTAGTCCCCCGTCGTCGTGAGAAACGTGCCCGTCGCCAGGCCGCTCGCGGGGTCCACCTCAAAGACGCCGATCGCGGGCGCGTCGTCGCTCGCAAAGTCCACCGCCCACCGCCCGGCAAAGTCCCCCGCTCGGAACATCGAATCCATCGGCGTGAACCGCCCCGCCGGCGACGAGATCGGATCGAGGTTGAAGTCCACCACCGCCGGCCCCGACGCACGCTCGATCGTGCACTGCCCCGTCGTCCCCGCCAGCGGCCCGTCGGCCGCGTTGATCCGGATCTTCGTCCCGTACGGCTGCACCCACGCGACCAAGGGCCCCAGCCCCGGCGCCGCCGGCGGCTCCACCCCCGTCGGCAGATCGGGCGCAAACGTCAACGCGATGCGCTCATCGCCGTTGATGAGCGTCGCGTGCAGCGCATCATCGCGTCGCAGCACCACGGGCAACGAACCCCCGCCCGACCACAGCGTCATCACCTGGTAGCCCAGCGGCTCCGCGCCCGAGGCCGCGGCCCGCGAAGGTGCCACGCCCACGAGCAGGCCCACAAGCAGACCCACAATCAGAGTCACGACCACGCCCAGCGATCCAGCACGCATCCACACGGCCATCACCCTCCCACCGGACCCACGGACGTCACGCGTCGCGGCCTCGCACGGGCCCGCACGCACGGGCCCCCACGCACGGGCCCCCACGCACGGGCCCACGTCTCGGCCCCGCGTGCCGGCATCATTCCCCCGCACGCTGAAACACCCGACACACCGCGTGCGCCAGCGCCACGCACGCCGCTGCTCTATCCCGCCCAGATGATATTCGGCGCCGCCCGCGCCGCAGCGGCACGCCCCGGCCCGCGTACCATGGGTCTATGCCCACCAAAGCCGCCGCCTTCGCCGCGCAGACCGCCACGTCTCCCCTCGCCCTCGCGTCGATCGATCGCCGCGACGTCGGCCCGCGCGACATCGCCATCGATATCCTCTACTGCGGCGTCTGCCACTCCGACCTGCACACCGCCCGTGGCGAGTGGCCCGGCGTCGCCTTCCCCGTCGTCCCGGGGCACGAGATCGTCGGCCGCGTCACCAAGGTCGGGGCCGACGTCCGCACGCTGAAGCCGGGCGACCTCGCCGCCGTCGGCTGCATGGTGGATTCGTGCCAGTCCTGCCCGAACTGCAACGACGGCCTCGAGCAATACTGCGAAAAGGGCGGCCCCACCTTCACCTACAACAGCCCCGACAAGCACTTCCCCGCCGCCCGCACCTACGGCGGCTACGCCAAGCACATCGTCGTCGACCAGCGCTTCGTCCTCCGCGTCCCCTTCGCCCAGGCCGACCTGCCGGGCGTCGCCCCCCTCCTCTGCGCCGGCATCACCACCTACTCGCCCCTCCGCCACTGGGGCGCGACCAAGGGCAAAAAGGTCGGCATCGTCGGCCTCGGCGGCCTGGGCCACATGGGCATCAAGTTCGCCCACGCCTTCGGCTGCCACACCGTCCTCTTCACCACCTCGCCCGGCAAGGCCGAGGACGGCAAGCGCCTCGGCGCCGACGAGGTGGTCGTCTCGCGCGACGCCGCCCAGATGGCCCGCCACGCCGCCAGCTTTGACTTCATCCTCAACACCGTCGCCGTGCCGCACGACCTCGACGCCTACACCACGCTCCTCCGCCGCGACGGCACGCTCTGCCTCGTCGGCGCCCCCTCCACCCCGCACCCTTCCCCCAGCATCTGGAACTTCCTGATGCGCCGCCTCTCCATCGCCGGCTCCGCCATCGGCGGCATCCCCGAAACGCAGGAAATGCTCGACTTCTGCGCCAAGCACCGCATCTTCAGCGACGTCGAGGTCATCCCCATCCAGCAGATCAACCAGGCCTACGAGCGCATGCTCAAGAGCGACGTCCGCTACCGCTTCGTCATCGACATGGCCTCGCTCACCTGAGCCGCCACGACGTCACAGCCGCCACGACGCTATCGCCGTCACCGTGGCACGGCCCTCAACGTGACACAGGCGCGAAGGTGGCACAGCCTTGAAGGCTGTGCCGCAACGCGCCCACCCCTCCAAAGCCCCCGCTCCAACGCCCAGGCCCGCCTCAGCCCCCGCCCCTCACCACACCCGCACCAGCTTCGAGCCGGGGTAAAACGTCTCGAGCATGTCGCGGTACAGCACCTTCTTCTTCGCGTACCCCTCCGCCCCGAACTGGCACAGCCCCACCCCGTGCCCGAAGCCCCGGCCCTCGAACCGCACGAGCGACCCCTCCACCTCCGCGGTGAAGTCGTTGCTCGGCAGCCGCTTGTCCTTGTCGATCTCGATGAGCTCGGGGAAGTTCGTGTTCGCCGCCATGCGGAACTCATCGCTCGACATCTCGAACGACTTGCCCCCCGCGTCCTTCACGACCACCGTCCCCTGCCGGTCCACGTCGTTCAGCTCGCCCGGCTCGATGCCGTCCAGCCGCTTCAGCTCCCGCACCGGCCGCCCGGCCTGCCGCCCCCACATCGCGAGCCGGCGAGACAGCACGTCCGTCGAGCGAAGCCTCGTCCACCGGTAGAGCCGCGACGCCTCGCAAGGGCAGTTCCGCGCCTCGCCCTGCAGCGGCGCCGCGAGGTTGAACTCAAACCCCGCGCTCGTCGGCCAGATCCCCGCCGCCGACTGCGGCCGACCCCCGCACGTGCTGCTGTAGTACGCCCGCAGAATCGAACCGTTCCGCCCGCTCAGCAGCACAAGCCCCCGCGTCAGGCTCACCGCGCGCTCCGCCTGCCACCGGTCGGTCTGCCCCGCAAACGCCTGGTCCACCGTCGTGGACTCAATGTCATAGTGCCGCCCCGCCGCCCGGCTGCGGCCCCGCTCGTGCAACGCGTAGCTCCGCGCCGCCACCGCCTGCGCCGCGTACGTCTCGTGGTGCCAGTCGGGGTACAGCTCCCCCACCAGCACGCCCGTCAGGTACCGCTCGATCGGAAGCTCCAGCACCGCGTCAAACGCCTTCGTGTCGCCCAGCGAGCTGGACGGCACCAGCTCAATCGTCCCCGCCACTTTCCGCTCGCCCACGCGGATGGTGGGCCCGACCGCCGCCGCGCCCGTTTTCCCCGCGCCCGCCGCGCCCGCGCGGGCCGGCGTCGCCGCGGCCCCTCCCGCCGGCAGCGCCTGCACCACAAGCCGCTCCGCCTCCACCTCGGCCCGCTCCTTGCTGCCAAAGACAACGAGCCACTTCCCTCCGTTCCGCTCCACCGTCACCGTCACCTTGCCCGCGGCCAGCGGCGCGTCCGGGTCCTCCGCGTCCGCCACGCGCAGGCTGTCCGCAACAAACTTCAGCGTGCTCTGGTCCTTCTCAAGCCGCACGCGGATCGTCGGCTCTTCCCCCGACGTCAGGTCCGGCTCGTTCAGCTTGGCGAAGGCCGACTTCCCGCCCCGCCCCCCGCCGCTCTGGCACGACACCATCACGGCTGCGCCGAGCAGGCACACCGCAAGGCACCACGCCGCAACCGCCGACGCCGGCAGCCCGCGACGCCACGCCCGCCCGCGGCCACCCACACCCCCCCCGACCGCGCCGCCACCGCCCGCCTGTGCCCCCGGCGTCTCCGTCATGCCACACGCACTCCCTACGCTCTGCGACATGTCCATCGCTTCCATTCGCAGACGGCCCCCTCACACGCGCCGCGGGGCGCCCCCATGCGTTCGCCGCGGCACCACCGGGCGACGCTCATCATTCTCTCACATTCCCATACCTCTGTCGCGGCTCGCGGCCTGCGCCGCCGCCGGCCTCGCCCTCCTTGTTGTCGGCTGCTCCTCCCGGCCCGGCCTCAACGCCGCCTACGCCGGCCCCGAGATCACGCTCGAACCCCTCGACGACCGCTGGGTCGCCATTCTGCAGGCCCCCACTCCAGGGTGGAACCCAGACATCGACGCCTCCTACCCCGTCTTGGGCGGACAGCGAGTTCTCCTCACGCTCCGCGAGCCCGACTTCACCCTTCTCTACCCACAAGTGGTGACCGAACAGCGCATCGCCACCAACGTCCCCACCCACTCCGCCATCGAGATCGTCGCCCGCGTCGTCCCGCACAACATCCGCGAGTCCAAGACCTCCTACGGCCTCGCCGCGAGCGCCCCGGGAAACCCCGAGTCCCCCGCCGCCCCCGCGCCCGACGCCCCCCCGCCGCCCCAGCCCTAAGGCGAAGGACGGAACCTGTCAGGATTTTTTCGGAAATCTGTTGAACGCCGGCTAGGGCTTTGATAGGTTCTTCGTGTGGACCGCCGCGCGAACAACCCCCGTCGACCCGCCGCACCCGGCGCCATACCAGGCCCCACACCTGACCCAAGGTCGGAGGCTGTGGCGGCGACCGCGGACGCCGTTCGGGCCACGCTCGCGCTGCTGCTGACCGAGGGCCTCGGCCCGGTGCGCATCGCCCGGCTCATCGCGGCGTTCGGCTCGGCCGAGGCGGTGCTGGGCGCGTCGCCGGCGGCCCTGGCCGCCGTCCGCGGCGTGGGAGAGGTCACGGCCGCGCGCGCCGCCGCGGGCTTTGCGCCCGCGCTCGCCCGGGTCGACCGTGAACTCGACGAGGTGCACCGCCTCGGTGCCCGCATCATCCTCCGCGGCTCACCAGACTACCCCGTCT
Source organism: uncultured Phycisphaeraceae bacterium (assembly GCA_964496975.1). GTDB lineage: Bacteria > Planctomycetota > Phycisphaerae > Phycisphaerales > UBA1924 > CAZCBN01. The sequence continues at coordinate 40,424 of CAZCBN010000004.1, read as the reverse complement.
TGCTCGACCGCCTGCCCGACGCGCCGCCGCTGCTGTTCGTCCGCGACGCCGCGCCCGGGGCCCTTGGCCCGGCCGAAGCGCGCCGCGGCCTCGGCGCAGCCGGCCCCTCGGGCTCGACAGGCTCGACGGGCTCGACCGGTGGGTGGTTCAGCGCCCCCGGCACGGCCGACGCACCGGCGTGGATTGGGGTCGCGGTGGTCGGGTCGCGCCGCTGCAGCGCGTACGGGCTGGAGCAAGCGGAGCGATTCGCGAGCGCCCTGGCCCGCGCCGGCATGGTGATTGTCTCCGGCGGCGCCCGCGGCATTGACGCCGCGGCGCACCGCGGCGCCGCCCGGGCGGGTGGCCGCACGGTCGTGGTGCTGGGCTCGGGCCTCGCCCGCCCCTACCCGCCGGAGAATGTCGATCTCTTTGAGCGGCTCGTCGCCGAGGGCGCGGGCTGTCTGGTCTCCGAGGTCCCGCCCACCACGCCCCCCTCGGCCGACAACTTCCCCGCGCGCAACCGCATCATCTCGGGCCTTTCGCTGGGCGTGCTCGTTGTCGAGGCCGACGAGCGCTCGGGCGCCCTCATCACCGCCCGCGTCGCCGCCGACGAGCACAACCGCGAGGTGATGGCCCTGCCCGGCCGCGTGGATTCCCCGACGAGCCGCGGCTGCCACCGCCTGCTGCAAGAGGGCGCGGCGTTGGTCACCTCCCCGTCCGATGTGCTCGCCGCGCTTGAGGTTGCGGCCCGCCACGCCCGCTTCGACGCCCGCCTGGACGCCCGCCTGGACGCCCGCCTCGACGCGTCGTTGCCGGTGGAGGCGCCTACATCGGAGGTCGATCCCGCATCGGACCGTGCGCTTGTGCCGGTCGCCGCGGGTCGAGGCCGTCGCTCGGCGGAGGCCCGCGCGTCGGCCGGTGCGACTGGACCCACGGGTCCCACTGGTCACGATGGCGCCGCCGGTCTGCGGGGCACGGCCGCCGCGGGCAGCGATGGTGGTGGGGGGCGTGGCGTCGGCGCGGGCGGCGCGCCGGCCGGTCTTGATCGTCTCACGTCACCCGATCAACAGGCGGTGCTGTCCGCGGTTCGCGCCCTCGGGCCCGCGCCGATCGAGTCGATTATCGAGCGCTCTGGGCTCGACGCGGCCCGCGTCCGGGCGGCGGCCACGGTGCTCGAAATGTCCGGCTTCATCCATCGACGGGGCGGGCTTTTGGCTGCGGCGACCGCTGGCTCCGGATCCCGCGTTCGAGCGGGTGCCGATTCCGGCCCGGGCCGCGGCGCCGATGTCGGGGCCACCGATCGTTCAGACGGTCCGCGGCCCATCGGCCACGTGGCGAGCGACGCCAGCACCGCCGGCGACCCGGGCGACGACTTTGACGAGGCCGCGTCCTCGCCGGCGGCCCGTGCGCCAGGCGAGGCGTCAGGATCACCCGAGGCGCGGGAGGCGGCGCCGGAGCTTGGCGGCCGGGGTCGGCAGCGGCGGCTCAGTTTTGAGGTTTCGCCCGCGACGGTGCCCCGAGCGTGAGTGAGGCGGTGTGGCGTACGCTGGTTGATAGGAATATATTTACCGAACAGGAAGGAATTTGTGTGGATTGATGGTCGGGAACTGGCCGATGACCGGTGGACAGTTGTTGGGTTTTGGACCCCGTCCGCCGCTCGGCCGTGCGCCTCGGGGGTGGGGCCGAGCGATGGAGACAGACCGGTCAATTCACCCTTGGATGGGGCGGTCTGGCGGGTTGACGGCAGGTGGGAGGTTGAACGACGCCGCACGTTGTACCCAGCCGCGAGCCGAGCGGCGGGCGTGCGCGGGGAAGCGTTGGAGACGGGGCGTTGTCGGTTGGTGTCGGGCGTTGTTGGTTGAGCCGGGGGGCGTGATCCGCATGAGCACTTCGCGGAACAACTCGATGGGCGTGCCGCTCGTGTGCCTCGGGCCCGGCGGGGCGTTCTGTCGCGAGCTCGCGGCGGGCCCGGCCCGCGGCGAGGTGCAGTCTCGCCCGGGCCGGTCGGTGGGCGCCGCGGACGCGTCGGCGCCGGTCGCCGCGGGTGGGGACGTCGCGCTGGGGACGGCGGGGGATGCGGACGTCGCCTTGGGTGCGGCGATCGCGTGCCCGGTCGGCGGCGTGGGGGCATCGGCAGGGGGCGCGGCGTCGGGCGAGAGCGGGTCGTTTGAGTCGGTGGCGTCGGCCGTTGGGTTGTGGCAGGCGGCGCTGCGGCTTCTGGACGAGCAGGAGCGTGCGGTGGTTTCTTCGCGGCTGGTGTTCCAGGGCATCCTGGCGCGCAGCCCGCGTGCTCTTCCCGTCGCGGCGTCCGCGCGGGGCATTGATCATCAGCAG
>CAZCBN010000004.1:4677-38101 GCA_964496975.1 uncultured Phycisphaeraceae bacterium | reverse complement strand
CACGCCGGCCTTCCGGCGGGCGCCGCGGTTGCGGCGACTCGCGCGGGTGGGGCCGGCCCAGGTGGAGATCGTGGCGATGAACCTCACGCCCAAGCAGTTGCGGATTCTCAAGCTCATCCGGGACAGCCGGGTGCGCCGTGGCTATTCACCGACCATGCAGGAGCTGGCCGACGAGATCGGGGTGAGCAAGGTCACCGTGTTCGAGCACGTGGAGGCGCTCATCAAGAAGGGCGCGCTGGTGCGCGAGCCCAACAAAGCTCGCTCTTTGTCGATCGCTGACGGCATCGCCGTCCCGGACGAGAGCCGGCCGCTGAAGTTCCCCCTCGTCGGCAAGATCGCCGCGGGCTATCCCATCGAGAAGGTGGAGGACCGCGAGGAGATCGATCTGGGCGAGCTGCTCGAGGTGGACGGCGACAACTCGGACACGGGCTTCGCGCTCGTGGTCGAAGGCGAGAGCATGCGGGACGAGGGCATCCTCGACGGCGACATCATCGTGCTGCACCGGGCCCAGGTGGCGCGGAACGGCGACCGCGTTGTCGCGCTGCTTGAGGACGGCTCGACCACCCTGAAGACGTTCTTCAAGGAGGACGACCACATCCGCCTGCAGCCGGCGAACCCGGACTTTGAGCCCATCCGCGTGCGGTTCTGCCAGGTGCAGGGGATCGTGAAGGCCGTGATCCGCCGGTACGACTGATCGCCGCGTGCGGCCCGGGCGGGGGGCTTTCGCCGATGTCAGCCTCGATGCTTCAACGCGCCGCGCTGACGGTGGGGCTGCTGGTGTGCTCCAACGCCTTCATGACGTGGGCGTGGTACGGGCACCTAAAGCGGCCCAAGTGGCCCCTGCTGGTCGCGATCGGGCTGTCGTGGCTCATCGCGCTGCCGGAGTATGCGCTCCAGGTGCCGGCGAACCGGATCGGGCACGCGGGTCTGGGCGGTCCGTTCAGCGCGCCGCAGTTGAAGGTGATCCAGGAAGCGATCACGCTGGCGGTGTTTTTGGTTTTCTCGGTGGTGGTGCTGAAAGAGAAGCCGCGGTGGAACGAGGCCGCGGCGTTCGGGCTCATCTTTGCGGCGGTGCTGCTGGCGATGTGGCGTCGGCCGGAATGAGGCGGCGGGCTGCCGCAGGGTGCGGCGTGACGCGGCGACTGCTGAGACCGGTGCGACCGCTGGGAGCGCTGGGACCGCTGCGCTCAGTGCGTCCGCGTCAGAACGCGACGCCCAGGCCGCCGAAGACGATGGCTTCGGCCTCGTCGCCCTCGTTGATGTCGGAGGCGTTGTCGCCCAGGAAGAGGCCCTGGACACCGACGCGGAAGGTCCATTCGCCCCACGACTGGTCGAGGGGGAGGGGGACGGCGAGGGTGGCGCCGATGCTGGCGTAGCCGAAGCCGTCGTCGTCGCCGGTGCTGCCCTCGTAGTAGTCGTCGAGGCTGAAGCCGACGGAGACGGGGAAGGTGAGCTCCCAGCCGGCGAGCAGGCCGTCGTCGAAGGGGATGCCTGGCTCGACGGCGAGTTCGAGGTACGTGCCGGTCTCGCCGCCGTCGGCGGCGGCGGTGCCGGTCTCGATCGCGAAGAGGATGGCGGGGCGGAGGGGGAGGCCCCAGAGGAGGCCGTCGCCCTCGCCGGTGTCGTCGTAGGCGATGGGGATGCTGACTTCTTCGTAGGTGGCGAAGGCGTCGGACGGGCTGGTGAACCAGGTGTAGAAGGCGCCGACGCTCCAGTTGCCCAGGGCGAGGGTGCCGCCGACGTAGGCGTCGAGTTCGTACCAGTTCTCGATGGAGTCTTCGCTGGCGGCGGTGTCGGTGTCGGAGTGGATGCTGTTCCAGACGCCGCCGCTGAGGTTCAGCGTGACGTCGTTGTCGAGTCGGAGGACGTCGAGGCCGACCGATCCGTAGGGCTGGAAGATGAAGCCGTCCTCTTCCTGGCGGATGCCGCGGAAGAAGTACTGGCTCGTGATGTCAAAGCCGACGCTGGCCGACCAGCGGCTGGGCTCGACGGCGAAGGTCTCGCCGCCCGGGGCGGCACCCGTCGGGGCGCCGGTGCCGTCAGCGCCGGGGGCGCCGGGCGCGCCGCCGTCGGGGGTGGTCCCGTCGGCCGGCTCGTTCACGTCTCGGGCGCGGCGGAACCGGAGGTCGTCGAGGCCCGGTTCGTAGACGGTCGCCATGTCACCCGTGTCCTGCGCGAGGGCGGAGGTGGTGAACAGGCCGAGCGGCACGAGCATGAGCAGCGACGGAACGACGACGGCGGAACGAGTCTTCATGTGGAGAGCCCCCGATGGTTGATGGGGGCATCGACAGACGCCGCGCGGTGCTGGATGCACGTGTTGAGGATGACGACACACGGGGTGCGGTCAGGCGACGCGGCGAGACCAGTCGCACAACCCGGGGGGAGCGCGGCACGACCGTTGCCACCCGCGCATTCGGCCTCCTAGGGACAGGTGCCCGCGGATCGGCTTGATGGGGCCGCGTCACGGTCCGCGAGATTGCATCCTCACGGCGTGAAGGCGGTTGCGTCGTCGTCGTCGTCGTCGCGGCGGCCCGTGATGCCTTTGGAGGTGATGGGGCCGTGGTGGGCCGGGGCGCCGGCGCGGCGTTCTCGGACGGCGCGGGCGTGGTTCTCGGCCCATCGGGCGATGTCGTCGCGCAGGTCCGAGAGTTTCCAGAAGAGCACCGCGTGGCCGCCGGTGACGACGACGCGTTGCGGGCCGCCGAGGGCGTCGTTCAGCCGGCGGGCGTCGCGGGTGGGGACCAGCTCGTCGCGGTCGCCGTGGATGTGCAGGACGGGGACGCCGCGGAGCCGGGGCGCGAGGGCGACGGGGTCGAGCGGGCACGCGGCGAGGTAGAGCCGGCGGAGCGGCTCGCGCGCGGCTTCGTCCAGCGGCGTGTAGACCTCGTTGATGGGCGGGAGGACCTTGCCGTAGGTGGTGTCGGCGGCGACATCGAGCAGCGGCCCGCCGGAGCCGACGAGCGCGAGGCCCGCGAGCTGGCCCGGGCGCTCGTCGAGGATCGCCGCCGCGACGGCCGGGGCCGTCATGCTGCCGAGCGAGAAGCCCACGACCACGACCGGCACGCCGACAAGCCGGGGGTCGCGCGCCTCCAACTCATCCAACGCGGCGAGCGCGGCCTCGGCGTGATCGGCGAGCAACGCGCTGACGGCAACGCCCGCCGCCTCCACGATCATGCGCCGCGCGGCGGCGGGGTCTTCGACGGTCGACCAGGGTTGCGGGGGCTCGGGGATCTCGGCCTCGGCCTGGGCCATCAGAGGCTCGATGAGCGCGCGGTACCGCTCTGCGTACTCGGGGAAATAGGCATTGCCCGTTCGCTCGAGATGGTCCATGTCGTCGGCTTGCAGGCGTTGATACTCCGGGCTCGCCTCTTGCAGCTCGTCGAGGCGTTCGCGTCGTCGCTGCGAGGCGCGGGTCGACTCGGCCTCGTTGGGCCAGCGCACGAAGGTTGAGGTGTCCATCACGATCGACGCCCAGCCGGCGTGCAGCAGCTTGCTTGTGGCGTGGAACTCGTACCCGGTGAGCTGGGCCCCGGTGAGGTGGATCAGCACGCCCGGCGGGGGCGACGTCGCGGCCGCGGTGTCGGGCAGCGAGAGGCGGATGCCCTCGCGCAGCATGGACTCTTGCCTGCGGGCGATCTCGCGGCGTTCCAACTCTCGCCTGGCTTCGCGCTCCGCGTCGCTCTCTGGCCCGGCTTGCGGGGCCGGGACGTCGGCGTTGGCGTCGGTGGCGGAGGCTGCGTGGTCGCGATCGCGATGGCGTTGCGCGGCCTTTGCTCTCCGAGTCTCATCAGATGCCGCCTCGGCACGGATGACCTCAAGCTCGGCCTCGCCGACATCCGCGATCCACCGCGACGACACGAACGACGCGTTGGGCTCGAGCGAGAGCCAGGCGGACCCGGGCAGGCGAATGTTCCGCGGCTGCCGCGAGCGCGGCGTGAGAAAGTTGAGGAAAGGCTCCACGCCCTGCGGCGTATCCCGGTAGATCTGGCCGGTCTCGCCGGGCCAAGTGCGCCACACGCCCGAGCGGAAGATGCGGCCGGTGACGCCCGCTTGCGATGGGCCGGCCGCGAGCAACATCCGCATGGAGCTCCATGCGGCGTTCACCTCGGTTTCGTTGTCCTGCGTCACGGCCGCGCTGCCGTCCGGCGCTTCGGCCTGCGTGGAGAGTTGCAGCAACCGCTCCGCGAACGGCACGGCCTCGGGTCGCTCGGCGGGCCACAGGCTGGAGAGGGGGGGGAGGGTGGCGGCTTCTTCGGCCGGCGGCGGGGCCAGCCGCGCGGGGTTGCCGGCGTGCGGCACCGCGCAGCCGCGCACCATCGCCGCGCAGAGCAGGAGTCCCACCGTCGTATGCCACCCACCGCGGACCGGCGACCCGCGCTCGGGCCGCCGCGTGATCGGACGCGTCGCCATGCCACCCTCCCGGGGCAACGGTACGCGCGCGGGCGTTGGGTTATTCCGCCGTGAGGTCCGTCGGGTCCCGCGTCGCCGACGCGGTCGATGTGGTCAACGCGGCCGTCACGCCGCCCTCATCGGCGTAGTGGCGGTCCAGCACGGCTTGCCACCCCTCCACGGTGTTCACGCGGACAAACTCGCGCTTCACCGTCTCGGCCTCGGCGTGGTGCCGGCTGAACTGGATCGCGAACTTCCGCATCGTCTTGCCCGTGTGCTCCTCGGCCCGGCGCATGCGGTGGTTCACGGCGAGCGCCAGCGAAAAGTGCTCGTGCAGCACGGCCCGCTGCTCGGCGAGCGTCGGCGCCGCCGGCTCGCGGCCCGCCAGCAGGTCGCGGCACTGCCGGAAGAGCCACGGGTTGCCGATGCACCCGCGGGCCACGCTCACGGCCTGCACCCCGGTGTACGCGATCATGCGGAAGACGTCCGCCGCCTCCCACACGTCGCCCGAGCCGAAGACGATGCGGTCGCGCACGCGCCCCGGGTGCGCCCGCTGCACGATGTCGCGCAGCAGGTCCCAGCGGCTCGGGCCCATGTACTTCTGCTGCACTGTGCGGGCGTGCACCGTCACCCACGCGCAGCCCATGTCGTACGCGGCGTCAAAGATCCGGAAGAACGCCTCGCGCATCTCGGGCGTGTCGTCAAAGCTGCGGCGCATCTTCACCGTCACCGGCACGTCCGCGGGCACCGCGTCGCGCACGGCCTGCAGGATCTCGATCGCCCCGTCGGGCTCGGCGAGCCAGTGGCCCCCGCGGGCCTTCGTGCTGATCTTCTTCACCGGGCAGGCCAGGTTCACGTCGATGACGGCGAAGGACGGGCCGTCGGCCGCGCCGCCCTGCCACGCGCCGCCCTGCCACACGCCCGCTTGCTGTGCGGAGTCTTCCCACGCGCCCGGCCCCGCCGCGGCGGCGCCCTCCGCCCCTGCGCCGTCGACCCCGGGCCGGCCGAAGCCCACCTGCGCCCCGCCCGGCTGGCGCAGGTGCGTCCGCGCCACGTCCTGGGCGAAGGCCGCGTCGCGCCCGGCGTACGCCATCACGCGGTAGCTCTTCTCGCCGCGACGCCCCTGCTCCACGGCCTTCAGCGCCGCGCTCGCCATCTCGCGCGGGTCAGAGCCCATGATCTGGCACGCGAGCGGCGCGTCCTCGGCCCCGCCCGGCACGTTGTCCACGAGGTCGCCCAGGTCGGCCTTGGAAAAGCCCCGGCCCCCCGCGAGCATCGTGCGATCGAGCAGCGCCTCGGTCACGCAGTAGGGGCAGCCGTGCCGACGGGCGATGAGCCGCATAGCCGCGTCGGAATAGCCCGCGAGCCCCGCCTGCCAAAAAGGCCCGTCAAACCCGGGCACCAGCGCCGGCACCCGCGGGTCCACGCCCGTCGCGCCGAAGGAGGCGACAAGCCGCTCGGCCACGCGGCGCGGGTCGACGTCCAGCGCCGCGGGCGCGTCGGCGAGCGCCGGGGCGATGGCCGGGCTCGGCGGCGTCGCGTTGCGGGATTCGGTCTCGCAGCTCACGGGCCGATGGTAGGAATCGCCCCGGTGCCGCCCCCGCGGGCGATATGCTCCGCGTCCCAGTCGATCGCCCGCCGCCGCGGCCCCACCGCTCGGCACCCCGGAGCACGCCCGATGGCCCCGCCCTCCCTCCCCCGCCGCGCCGCCCGCCCTGCCACCCAGCCCGCCCTCGTCCTGCTCGCCGTCGCCCTGCCCCTGCTCGCTGGCGTGCTGCCCGGCTGCCGCGGCGGCTCGGTCCCCCGGCCCGCGGGCGAGGCCCGCGCGCTGCCCGCGACGCTGACGCAGACCGAGACGCTCGACATCCAGGTCTTCCGCAACGTCACAAAGCTTGAGCTCACCAACACCACCGCCCGCGCCTTCGAGGGCGGCACGCTCTGGCTCAACCAACGCTTCAGCCGCCCGATGGAGCCGCTGGCCATCGGCGAGAGCCGCTCCATCCCGCTCAAGCAGTTCCTCGACGAGTTCGGCGAGCCCTTCCGCGGCGGCGGCTTCTTCGCCACCGAACCGCCCGACCGCGTCGTCCTGGTACAGCTCGAGACGGAGGGCACGCTGTACGGGCTGGTGGTGATTGGGAATCGGCTGCAGTAACGAACGACACGGCGTCGGCGGGTGAGGTCGCCCCCGATGGCGTTCGTCGCGCGTCCCTCCCCGCACGCGAGATCGACCCATGGCCCGCATCGCCGTCTTCGGCCCGCATCCAGACGACCAGGAACTCGGCATGGGCGGCACCATCGCCGCGCTCGCGCAGCAGGGGCACGACGTCCTGCTCGTCGACCTCACCAACGGCGAGCCCACGCCCCACGGCAGCGTCGAGGCCCGCACGCTCGAGGCCGCCGAGGCCGCGCGGGTCCTTGCCCCCGAGGGCGCGCCGCCGCTCACCCGCGTTTGCCTGGGCCTGCCCAACCGCGAGGTGCAGCACACCCTCGCCGCGCGGCACCTGGTCGCGGCGACCATCCGGGCGTGGCAGGCGAGCGTGCTGTTCGTGACGTATCCCGAGGACGCGCACCCCGACCACCGCGCCGTGACGCGCATCGTCGAGGACGCGCGCTTTGACGCCAAGCTCTCCAAGGTCTCCATGCCCGCCCCGGTCGACGCCTGGACGGGCCGCCCCCTCGCGGGCCCCGGCGTGCTGGAGGGCGGCGCCCAGACCGCGCCCATCTACCCGCACTGGCTGTTTTATTACTACGCCACGCACCTGCGCTGGGTGCCCGACCCGAGCTTTGTCTTTGACATCACCGGCTTCCTGCCGAGGAAGCTCGACGCCGTCCGCGCCTACCACACCCAGTTCGTCGTCCCCGAGCGCAACCGCCAGATCGTGACGTGGCTCGAGGCGTCGGCCGTGTACTTCGGCAGCCGCATCGGCACGCAGGCCGGCGAGCCCTTTTTCACCAATGAGCCGGTGGGCCTCGCCTCGCTCGCCGCCCTCACGGGCCTGGGCCGCCCGGGTTGAGGCTGGGGGCGGCCCGCCCGCCCGCCCGCCCGTCTGCACGCCCGCCGTTGGGCCGCGCCGGCCCCGCCCGCCCGGCCAATGATTCTGGCACGTCTGTGAAAGCGGTTCGCGCCCGACGCCGCGCCGCGTCTTGCCCGAAGGAACCACGCGATGTCGACCATCACGCTCCCCCCCGCCGTGATCGACCCCACCGGCAACAACTGGAAGTGGGAGCCCCAGCCCGCCGCCCAGCGCTTCGTCGACGAGCTGCTCGCCACCTTCCTCAGCCGCTGCCCAGACGCCCACCGCCTCAGCCAGCGCATGACCCACGAGACCGGCACCCGCTTCAAGGACTGGGTCGGCCTCATCCTCACGCCCGACTCGCCGCAGACCCGCGATCGCCTCGCCGCCACCGGCTACACCAGCAAGGCCACCGAGTTCTCCGACGCCGACATCCACTACGCCTACGAGCACCGCCTCGGCATGTTCCCCGACATCCTCCTCACCGACTCCGACCGCATGAGCGTCGGCATCAAGGTCGAGAGCGTCGCCGACTTCTTCGCCGCCCAGCAGCTCCCCGGCATCGAACGCGTCGAGGGCGAGCCCCTCAGCCGCGCCCGCTGGGCCAAGGTCTTTGACGGCGACCGCGCCGCCCTCTGGGTCATCGAGCGCCACGGCTACGACGCCTTCGGCCTCACCGACGACACCGCGGAGGACCGCATCGCCGCCGCTCACCACCTCGAACGCCTCCGCACCCGCCGCCGCCACTTTGACAATCCCGTCGACGCCTTCGCCAATCTCCACAGCATGCTCGACGCCGCCATCGACGAGATCGGCCGCGACTGGGCCTGCGACCTCTTCTTCAAGAGCGAGCGCGACTACTGGATGCTGCGGAACACAGCCGGCCGCGTGCAGTACGCGCGCCAGTGCCGCCTGGGCCTGGGCTGGGCCAACCACGACCACCACACCTACCGCAACACCCGCGAGAACTTCCACCGCGTCATCTCGGTGCTGGAAAAGCTCGGCCTCTACTGCCGCGAACGCTTCTACGCCGGCCACGAGGCCAACTGGGGCGCCCAGGTCCTCGAGCACCCCGTCACCAAGATCGTCGTCTTCGCCGACGTCGACATGTCCCCCGAAGAACTCATGGGCGACTTCTCCCACGAGGGCTTCCCGAACCATCGCGACGGCGTCAGCACCATCGGCCTCTGGTGCGCCCTCCACGGCGAGAGCATGCTCGACGCCGGCATGCACCACCTCGAAGCCCAGTTCGACCACCACGCCCTCGTCAAGCAACTCCAAGAGTCCAGCGGCATCAAGACCATGGACCCCTTCACCACCTTCCCCTTCCTCCGCCAGGCCTTCACCGAGGGCGAGCGCTGGATCGTCGCCGAAGACCGCCTCCGCCACTGCCTCAGCAAGGGCTGGATCACCAGCGAGCAGGCCGACCTCTTCCGCACCAAGGGCGCCCTCGGCAGCCACCTCGAAAACCTCGAGCGAAACGACGGCTACAAGGGCTTCAACCAGCAAGGCGTCAGCGACATCATCAACCGCACCGACGCGCGCCGCCACGGCTGAAGCCACCACGCCGCCGTCACCACCACCAAGCACCACGCGCAGGGTGCCAAGGCTCCGCTCGGGTGCCACGGCTTGGCGCCCCGCCAAGCCGTGCGAAGCGCACCCACCCCCCGCTCCCACCCCCGGTGCCACCGCTCGGCCCCGCCAAGCCGCGCAACAACACCAAAGCCCGAGCCTCCCTTCACACCCCGTCCCTCAAAGCAACCCAACCACCCGCTCCAGCCGCGTCCCGCGTGACGCCTTCACGAGCACCACGTCCCCATCGCGCACGCACGCCGCCGCGGCCGCCATCGCCGCGTCGTCGCTCGCGTCGAGCGCCACCACCCCGCCCGCGCCGAACACCTCGCGCGCCGCGCCCGCCATCGTGGGCCCGATCGCGATGACCGTCAGCCCCAGCGCCCGCGCCCGCTCCAGCACGTCCCGGTGCCCCGACCACGCGTGCGCGCCCATCTCGCGCATCTCCCCGAGCACCGCGACCCGCCGCCCGCCGCGTTCGACCACCTCGCGCGACAGCAGTTCCAGCCCCGCGATCACCGAGTCCGGGTTCGCGTTGTACGCGTCGTTCAGCACCACGCACCGCCCGCCCGACCGCAGCGCCCGCGTCGACCGCTCCAGCCGCATCTCCGGCGGCTGAAACGCCAAAAACCCCGCCGCGATCGCCCCGTCCGCAAGCCCAAGCCTTCGCGCCACAGCCACCGCCGCCGCCGCGTTGCCCGCGTTGTGCCGCCCGTGCAGACCGGGGATGAAGAACCGCGCCGGCTCCCCGCTCGCGCCTTCCCCGCCCCGCCCACCTGCCCCGCCCGGCCCGGTCACTTCGATCGCGGTGCCCGCGTCGGTCTCTTCGACGGCCCGCACGCGCACGCCGCCGTCGGCGTCGCACGCTTCGCCAAAGCCGAACCGCACCAGCGGCAGCCGCCCCGCGCGCGAGGCGAGTTCCGGCGCGAGCCATTCGCTGTCGCCGATCACCACGCCGCACCCGCCCGGCCGAACGTGGTCCAGGATCACGCTCTTCTCCCGCGCCACGCCCGCGAGCGAGCCGAGTTCCTCCAGGTGCGCCCGCCCGATCGAGGAGATCACCGCGACATCGGGCCGCGCGAGCGACGCCAGCCCCGCCATCTCCCCCGGCGCGTTGATGCCCAGTTCGCACACCAGATAGCCATCGCCCGGCGTTGCGCCGAGCAGCGCCACCGGCAGGCCCAGGTCGTTGTTGAAGCTCTTCTGGCTCCGCGTGCCGCGCAGACCGCCGGAGAGCGCCGCGTCCATCAGCCGCACCGTCGTCGTCTTGCCGTTGGAGCCCGTCACGCCGACGACCGCCGTGCCCGCCCCCGCGAGCCGATCGCGGTGCGCCGACGCGATCGCCGCGAGGGCCCCGCGCACCGAGGGAACGAGCAGCACCGCCGCGGGCCATCCCCCGGCCGCGCGCGCCGAAGCCTCGTCCTCCACCACCGCCAGCGACGCCCCGCGTTCCGCCGCCGCGGGCAGATAGGCGTGCCCGTCCACCCGCTCGCCGCGCAGCGCAAAGAACGCCTCGCCCGGCTTCAGCGTCCGCGAGTCGATCGACGCCCCGGCGATCTCCACGCCCGCGCCGCTGGGCCGCGCGAGCCATCGCCCGCCGGTCACGTGCACCAGCAGATCCGCCGCCCACCACCGCCCGCCGAGCGCCCGCGCCGTGTCCGTTGCCGTGGTCATCCCGCCCGTTCCTCCCGGTCCCGCGCCGCCCGCCGCGCCGCGAGGCACCGCGTGGCCTCCGCCGCGTCGTCAAAGGGCCGGCTCACCAGCCCGCCGCGACCGTCCGAAAAAATCTGCTCCCGCTCGTGCCCCTTGCCCGCGATCAGCACCACGTCCCCGCTGCGCGCGCCGCGCACCGCGAACTCAATCGCCCGCTCTCGCTCCACCTGCACGTCCACGCGGGCCCGCGCCTCGGCGGGCACACCCTCCAGGATCGCGCGCACGATCGCGCCGGGCGACTCGCTCCGCGGGTTGTCGCTCGTCAGCACCACCCGGTCCGCCAGCCGCGCCGCCACCGCCCCCATCCGCGGCCGCTTCGTCGCGTCCTTGTCGCCGCCGCAGCCGAACACCACCCACAGCGACCGCCCAACGCCCACCAGCGGCCGCAGCGCCGACAGCGCCTTCTCCAGGCCGTCGTCCGTGTGGGCAAAGTCGACGAGCACCGCGATGTCGTCCGCCGCCGAGTGCGCCGGCTCCAGCCGCCCCGTTGGCGGCCCGATCAAGCTGAGCGCATCGCCCAGCCGCTGCGCCGCCTCGCCCCCGCGCACGCCCTGCGCCGACAGAACGTGCGCGCACGCGGCCATCGCCTGCAGCACGTTCATCGCGTTGTGCCGCCCGACCAGTTCCACGCCGCGCTCGATCACGACCGGCTCGCCGCCGACGCGGCCCGAGACCCGCAGCCGTGTCCACCCCAGCCGCTCCTCCAGAATCGCCGCCCGCCACGCCGCGTCCGTGTGAGGCGCCTCCCCCGGATGCGTCGGCTCCCCTGGGTGGGGCGGCTCTCCGAGCCGCCCGGTTTCGCCGGCCCCGGCCTCAACCAGGGCGCACCCGATCATCACGCCGCCCCCCTCGGCCATGAACCGCGCGCGCGCATCCTGCACGTTCACGATCGCGGGCCCGCCGCCCCGGGTGTTTGCGCCCATGAGCGCAAACAGCCGGCGCTTCGCCGCGGCGTACGCGTCCATCGTCTTGTGATAGTCCAGGTGGTCGCCCGTCAGGTTCGTGAAGATCGCCGCGTCGAACGCGAGCGCGTCGGCCCGCTTCTGGTCCAGCGCGTGGCTGCTGACCTCCATCACCGCGGCCGTGCAGCCGGCCTCCACCATGCTGGCGAAGGTCCGGCTCAGCTCGATCGCGGGGGGCGTGGTCATCGCGGCGGGGGCCAGCTCGCGGCCGTCGTCGATCTCCACGGTGCCGATCAGCCCGCACCGGACGCCGGCGCGGTTCAGCACGCGGTGGACAATGTGCGCGATGGTGGTCTTGCCGTTGGTGCCGGTGACGCCGATGAGGAAGAGCTTCTTGGTCGGCTCGCCGTGGTATCGCTCCGCGATCTGCGCCGACACAGCCGGCACATCGGCGCACGCCAGCAGCACCACGCCGGGCGGCACGTGCGCGGCGATCCCCTCGGCGACCGCCTGCTCATCGGTCAGGATGACGGTCGCCCCCGCGGCGGCCGCGTCGACGCAGAAGGCCCGGCCGTCGGACTTCAGCCCGCGGCGCGCGCAAAAGAGCGATCCCGGCACGGCGGTGCGGCTGTCCTCGGTGATGTCGCAGACCCGAACGCCGACGGGGTCGCCGCGGACGATGCGGACGGGCAGATTCTGGATGAGGTCGGGGAGGAGCATGGCGGGGCATCCAACCGTGGCGCGGGAACGGGCGCATGGTGTATCGGAGAAGGGGCGTCCGGTGCATTGAAGAGCGTCCGACCGCGCGCCGCCCGGTTGCCCGACGGAGGCCCGCATGAAAAAGGCCCCAGACCAAGGGGTCCGGGGCCGGGTGGTGTTTGGTGGCGGGGTGTATGCCGACCGCGGGGATGGGAGCCGCGGGAGCCCGGCCTCGGTCGGCCGGCGGTCCACGCGTTACGGGCAGCCGGCGTCGAGCACGGCAAGGAAGTCGAAGAGGTCAAAGATGTCGGCGGGGCTGGTGTCGCCGTTGAAGTCGAGGCCGCTGTCGAGGGCGGCGAGGAAGTCGAAGAGGTCGAAGATATCGCCCGGGGTGGTGTCGCCGTTGAAGTCGGCGGGGCAGGCGACGGCGCACTGGTTGAGCAGCACGGCAGCGGTGTTGGCGAAGAAGCCAACGACGGCGATGTCGGGGCTCGCGTCGGCGTTGAGGTCGGCAGCCGCGAGGCCGATGGCCGACCCGTTGGCCGTGAAGGCGCGAGGAGGCTGGAAGGTGGCGTCGCCGTTGCCGAGGAGAACGGCAACGTCGTTGTCGGCGAAGAGGGCCAAGGCGAGGTCGAGCGCGCCGTCGCCGTTAAGGTCGCTGGCGGTGATCGCCGCGGGGTCGTTGCCGACGAGGATGCCCGGCGCGGTCTGGAAGGTCCCGTCGCCGTTGCCGGAGAGAATGCTGACGGTGTCGTCGAGCAGGTTCGTGACAGCGAGATCGGTGACCCCGTCGCCGTCGAAGTCGCCCGCGGTGACGGACGACGGGTCAACGCCGACGGCAATATCGCCGCTGGAGTTGAAGAGGCCGCCGCCGTCGCCGAGCATGATGCGCACGACGTCGGTGGAGACGTTCGTGACCGCGAGATCGAGCAGGGAGTCGCCGTTGAAGTGGCCCAGCGCCAGGGCGTTTGCGCTCCCACCGGCGTTGATGAAGTCCGCGGCCCGGAGCGTGCCATCACCGTTGCCGCGGAAGACGGCGACGGTCTCGCCGGTGAAGTTCGCGACGGCCACGTCGGTGTCGCCGTCTCCGGTGAAGTCTGCGAGGGCGACGGAGCTCCCTCCGGCGCCGGCGGGGAAGTCTCGCCGCGTTTGGTACGTCGCGTCGCCGTTGCCGATGAACACGCTGACCACGTTGGCGTTGAAGCTCGACACGACGAGGTCGGGCACCGCGTCGCCGTTGAGCATGCCGATCGCGACCGACGTCGGGCCGGTTGCGGTGACGATGTCGCGCCGCGCCTGAAAGGTCCCATCGCCGTTGCCGAGCAGGATGCTCAGTGTTGAACCGGTGCGGGCCGCGACCGCGAGATCCGGCCGGCCGTCGCCGTTGAGGTCGCCCACCGCGACGGATCGCGGGCCCGCGCCCGTGGCAAAGTCTTGCCTCGGCGCGAGGAGCGTCGCCGGATCGCACGTTTGGGCCCAGGCGGGCGAGGCTGCAAGGAGCGCCGCGGCCGATGTCCGTCGAGCCCGGTGGGTGCGCGTGTTCATGATCGCCTCCGACCGATGCGGAACTTCTCTGGTGCACACAAACGCCGATGTCAAGCGGGGCGGTGTCAGCGTCGCGTGGTCTTGCCTCCGCGCCCCGACGTCGCCGATGACCTTGGCAGCGTAAAGAGCCCCACGGCGACTTCGGCGCGCGAAATTTCGGGGAAGCGGATTTTTTCTCGGCCCGCCGCTCCCGTCGCGGAGGCGGCCGCACGGAGGACGGGGCGTGATCGGACTCCAGCGGGGCCGACCCACTGGGGCACCGGGAGGACGGCGGCCGCGGCGTCGGTTGGTCGGTCACGCTCGTCCCACGCCCGCCTACACAATCACCATCGCATCCCCAAAGCTGAAAAACCGGTACCCCTCCGCCACCGCGATGTCATACAGATGTCGCACCGTGCTGATCCCGCCCGGCACCGCCGCGGCCACCATCGCAAGCAGCGTGCTCCGCGGCAGGTGGAAGTTGGTCAGCATCGCGTCCACGCGCCGCCAGCGGTAGCCCTCGCTGATGAGCAGGCGCGTGCTGAGCCACGCCGGGATCGCATCGGGCTGGCCGGGCGCGGCGGGCTCGCCGGGACGGGCGAGGGCGCCGGGCACGGCGGCGTGGTCGCCCGCCTCCATCGCCGCGGCGTAGCTCTCGATCGTGCGCACGCTCGTCGACCCCACGGCGATCACGCGGCGCTGCGACCGGAAGATCGCGTGGTGCGCCGCCGCGTCGATGGAGCACCACTCGGCGTGCATGTCGTGCTTCTCCACCTCGTCGGCGTCAATGGGTTTGAAGGTGCCGGCGCCCACGTGCAGCGTCACCTCGGCCCGCGCGACGCCCCGGGCCGCCAGGCGGTCCAGCAGCGCGGGCGTGAAGTGCAGGCCCGCGGTGGGGGCGGCGACGGAAGCGCCGTGGGCGGGGTCGGTGTGCGGGCCGGCTGCGAAGACGGTCTGGTAGTGGCTGCGGTCGACCGCGTCGGGCACCGCCACGCCGGCGTGCTTGCGGGCCCGCCGGATGTAGGGCGGCAGCGGCGTCCGGCCGGCGCGGTCGAGCACCGAGGGGGTGTCGTCCGGGGCGTGCGTGTGCACCGCCGCGAGCCACTGGCCGCCGGCGTCGGGACGGAGGTCGCCCGAGGGGGAAGAAGAAGTGGCGGCTCGGGGAGCCGCCCCACCCAGGGAGGAGGCGTCGAGCAGTTCGAGCGTCACGCCGGCGGGGGTGCCGTCATCGCGGAGGAGGGCGAGGCGGGAGCCGACGCGCGGGCGTTTGGCGCGGAGCATGAGGCGCCAGGTCGGCAAGCCGGCGTCGGTCGGTGGGCCGTCGGCGAGCCAGAGGCCCTCGAAGGCGCCGCCGGTGGCTTCGTTCACGCCCTCGAACCGCGCGGGCAGCACGCGGGAACGGTTGAAGACCAGCAGGTCGGTGTCGCCCAGCAGGCCCGGCAGGTCGGCGATGGTGCGGTGCTCGGGGCGCGTCGGGTCGCTGCGGCGGACGACCATCAGGCGGGCCGACTCCCGCGGCTCGGCGGGACGCGTCGCGATCAGGTGCTCGGGGAGATGGAAATCAAGGTCGCTGGTGCGCATGGCGGGAGGTGCGGCGGCGGGCGGGACGGGGCCCCGGGTGTGGCGTCTGGGCAACACGCCGACGGCCGGTGATGGTTGGCGGCAACGCCCGCCGGCAGCGGCCGGAAGGGGCCAAGGGGGCGCGCGGGGGGTTTTGGCGCTCTGAGCGTGATTTTCTCGGACGTTGCGGCGCCGCGGCGGCCGGGCACGCGGATCGCACCGGGGCCCCCTTGTGTCGGGCGTCTCGTCCATCTCGGGTCTGGGGAACGGCGGCGGCTGGCACGCCGACGTGCACCGCGTCAACCCGTTCCGGGCGGCGCCGGGGCGGGTGCCCTTCGCGGACTTTGTGCGCGCGGTGAACGAGACGCGCCGCTCGGCGTCGCCCGCGGCGGTGCCGGCGCCGGAGCGGCCGCCGACGCGACCGGCCGGGGGCGTGCGCGCGGCGGGGGTTGATCGCGGCGGGTGGGCCCGGCTGGGCGAGGTGCCTCCGGAGCGGCCCGCGGCGGTGTACGCGGCGCACATCGTCCGGGGCGCGGCGGGGCCGGTGGTCGCGCCGGTCGCCGTGCGGCACACGCACCCGGGCACGCGGGTCGACGTGACGGTGTGAGGCGGGGGTGCGGTCGGGGTGAGGTTGGGGGTGACACTCGGGCGGCCGGGCGTCCATACCCTCGCGGCGTGACGACGCCCTTTTCGCCGATGGACGAGGTGCTGGCCGACCTTCGGGCGGGCCGGATGGTGATCCTGACCGACGACGAGAACCGGGAGAACGAGGGCGACCTCGTGCTGCCGGTGGAGCACGTGACGCCCGAGGCGATCACGTTCCTGCTGTCGGTGGCGCGGGGTTATTTGTGCGTGGCGCTCACCGAGGCGGACTGCGACCGCCTCTCGCTGCACGCCCAGGGGCCGGTGAACACGTCGGTGCGGGGCACGGCGTTCACGGTCTCGGTGGACGGGCACCCGCGGCACGGCTTTACGACGGGCGTCTCGGCGGCGGAGCGGGCCCGGTGCATCCGCATGCTGATCGACCCCACCTCGACGGCGGCCGACTTTGTCAGGCCCGGGCACATCAACCCGCTGCGGAGCCGCGACGGCGGCGTGCTGGTGCGCACGGGGCAGACCGAGGGCTCGGTGGACCTGTGCCGGCTCGCGGGGCTCTACCCCGCCGCGGTGATCATCGAGGTGATGCGCGACGACGGCGAGATGGCCCGCCTGCCCGACCTCATCCCGCTCGCGAAGAAGCACAACATGAAGCTCTGCTCGGTGGCCCAGATCATCGAGCACCGGGTGCGGCGCGGCTCGCTCGTGCGGCGGCTGCCCCCCGCGGCGGGCACGCCCATCGAGACGCCGGCGGGGGTGTTCAACCTCGTGGCCTTTGACAGCGTGGTGGACCCGGTGCCGCACCTGGCCCTGACCGTGGGCGACGTGGGCCGGCTGGACGACAACGGCGAGGTGGTGGAGACGCCGGAACCCACGCTCGTGCGCATGCACCGGCGCGATCTGCTGGGCGACATCTTCGACGACCTGTCGACCGGGACGACCCGCGGCGAGAACGCCAGCGGGGGCAGCACGGGCCAGCAGCTCCGCGCGGCGATGCACGCCGTGCAGCGGGCGGGGCGGGGGGCGATTGTCTATCTGCGTCCCGAGGGGCACGGGGTAGAGACCCTGTCGGCCCGGTTGAGCCGCATTCGACGCGGCCCGGGCAACGTCGCCGCGACGGTGGCGGCCGATGACCCGGACTCACCCCAGCACGCGGTGCCGATGGACCTGCGCGAGTTCGGCGTGGGCGGGCAGATCCTGCGGCAACTGGGGCTGCGGAAGCTGCGGCTGCTGTCCAACGCGACACGGACGCTGCCGGGGCTGGAAGCGTTCGGGCTGGAGATCGTGGAGACGGTGCCGCTGCGGGGGTGAGGCGGGGGTGAGGGCCCGCCCGATCCGGGTAAAATCCAAACAAAATTCTGGAAACCGTCGCGTTCGGGCTCGACATCGGGGCCGGGGTGTGGCAGACTGGTCAGGGAGTTGTGGGGGAGCCGGAGTGTGCCCGCGGGCGGCGTGCCGGGCGGGCGGGTGTCGCACCGCGGTTCAACATGCGGAGGTGTGGTATGGCGGGTTGTTGCTCGGGTTCGTCGTCGTCGGTGTGGGCGGTGGTGGGCGCGGCCGCGGGGCTCGCGGCGGTGGCGGGGTTCTTCGCCGGGGCGCGGGCGACCGGTGAGGCGGGCGGGGGCGCTTCGGGCGTGCTGGTGTCGGCCGCGGCGGCGGACGCGGACCCGATCGCGGAGATGAAGGAGCGGGCGAAGAAGGCGGCCGAGCAGGCCAAGCAGGACGCCGAAAAGGCCGTGAAGGACGCGATGGGCGCCGACCCGATGGCGGGCATGTCCGGCGAGGACATGATGAAGATGATGGAGGATGCGAACCAGCCCAACGAGCACCACAAGATGCTCAACGCCTTCACCGGCACCTGGGACGCGGTGATGACGATGAACATGCCCACGGGCGAGGTGATGGCCTCCAAGGGCAAGGCCGTGAACGAGATGATGTTCGGCGGCCGGTTCTCGAAGACGACGTTCACCGGCGAGTTTCTGGGCAAGCCGTTCTTCGGCGAGGGGTGGACGGGCTATTCCAACGCGGAGAAGACGTACCAGACGACGTGGGTCGACTCGGTGAGCACCTCGCTGTACTTCATGACCGGCACCGCCTCGGCCGACGGCAAGACGATGACGTTCGACGGCACCGAGCTGGACCCGATGTCCGGCGCGAAGATGCCGGTGCGCGACATCATCACCATCGAAAGCCCCGACCAGCACACGATGGCGCGCATGATGACGCTGCCCGACGGCACGTCGGTCCCCAGCTTCAAGATCGTGTACACGCGGGCGAAGTGACCGATCGCGGCGCGGCGCTGGTGCGCCGCGCGAGCGTGATGATGCGGTCCCGCGCGGGGGCACGGCCCCGGCGCGGGGCCTTTTTTCTTGGGAGTGTGGCCCGGGCGGCCGCGGGCGAGGCGCGGGCGCGGCTGGTGCGGCGGGGGGTTCGAGGGCGGCCGGGCTTCGAGGGCGGCCGCGATCTCGGGCAGGTGGGCCGCGGCGGAGGGGCTCGGCCCGCGGCGGGAATGAAGTAGTCTGTCCCACCGGTGAAGCCACGCTTGGCCCAACGACCCCGCGCCCAGCCGCCGCCGAACGCGGCGCCGCGGTGGTGCGGCCCGCGGTCGCGCTCCGGCGGCGGCGAGGGTGATGCGCCCGGGCGGGGCTGGCTCTCGCCGGGCGCGTGGGTCATCGTCGGCCTGTCGCTGGTGAGTTCTCCGGTGGTGCTGGGCCCGCGGCTGCGCGACGCGGAGGCGCTGGAGTTCTGGAGCTTCGCCCGCGACCACGTGCTGATGTACGGGCCGATCATCGAGTCGTACGAGGCCGAGCACCGGGCCGAGCTGCCGGGGGGGCGGATCGACCTGGAGCTGATCCCCATCAGCCCGTTGCAGCGGCGCGTGGTGTCGGGCGTGCAGGCGGGGACGCCCATGGCGGACCTGGTGGAGCTGGAGCGGTCGATGGCGTCGCTCGTGTTCGCGGGGCCGGTGGAGGACGTGGGGTTTGTCGACCTGACGGAGCGGCTCCGCGACGGGGGTTTTTTGGAGCGGCTGAACGGCCCCTCGCTGCAGGTGTGGTCGCGGGGCGGGCGGGTCTTTGGGCTGCCGCACGACGTGCACCCGCTGCTGCTGGCGTATCGGGCCGACATTGTGGAGGACGCGGGGATCGACGTCGGGCAGATCGAGACGTGGGCCGACTTTGTCAGGCTGCTGAAGCCCCTGCAGGACCCCGACGGCGACGGGCACGCCGACCGCTATCTGCTGGCGCTGGGCACGGCCGACCTGAACGCGATCGAGGCGATGTTCCTGCAAGCGGGCGGTCTGTTTGACGTGGATGAGCGGCCCATCGTGGCGAACGAGGCGAACGAGGTGATGCTGTCGCACCTGGCGTTGTGGATCGCCGAGGGGCCCGGGCAGATCGCCACGCAGGCGGACGAGTTCACCGCGTCGGGCAACCGCATGCGGATCGAGGGGCGCGTGCTGTGCGCGCTGATGCCCGACTGGCTCACGGGCATCTGGCGGGCCGATCTGCCGCAGCTTTCGGGCCGGGTGAAGGTAATGCGGCTGCCGGCGTGGGAGCGCGGGGGGCGGCGGGCGTCGACGTGGGGCGGCACGATGCTGGGCATCCCGACCTCGGCGCGGCACCCCGACGCGGCGTGGAAGGTGGCGACGGACCTGTACTTTTCGGAGGAGCTGGCCCGGGCGCTGTTCACGTCGACGGGCATCATCACGCCGGTGATCGAGCACTGGCCCAAGGCGTGGTACGACGAGCCCAACGCGTACTTCTCGGGCCAGCCGATCGGCCGGCTCTATGTCGACGCGGCGGGGGACGTGCCGCCGCGGGTGAACTCGGTGCACAACTTCGCGGCGCGGCAGGCGGTGCGCGACGCGCTGGCGGCGCTGCGCGACCACGCCGAGGCGACGGGCGCGGCCGACGCCGAGAGCCTGCGGCCCGTCGCGCGGCGATTGCTCGCCCGCGTGCAGGCCGAGCTGGAGCAGCGGATCGCGCGCGACGCGTTCTCGGGGGGCGACGGCTCGCCCCGGGCGGCGCCCCGGGTGAGCCCGTGACGGCGGGGCGGACGCGGGCGGCGCCGTGGCTCTTCCTGCTGCCCTTCGGGGCGGTCTTTGTCGTGTTCACGCTGGGCCCGCTGGGCCAGAGCCTGCTGCTCGCGTTCCAGCAGACGAGCGGCCCATCCCGCAGCACGTGGGTGGGACTGGAGAACTTCGGCGACCTGCTGCACGACGAGCTGTTCTGGCTCGCGCTGCGGAACACCGCGGCGTACGCGGCGGGGTGCATCGCCATCGGCCTGCCGCTCTCCCTCGCCCTGGCGATGATGCTGAACGCGCGCGGGGTGCGGGCCCGGGCGTTCTGGCGGCTTGTCTTCTTCTCGCCCTCGCTCGTGGGGCTGGTGTTCGCGGGGCTGATGTTCACGTTCATGTTCGAAAAGAACACGGGCCTGGTGAACATGGCCCTGCACGCCGCAACGCTGGGGTGGTTCCCGCGCGACTTCGCGTGGCTCGAGGTGGGCGTGATGAAGGCGATGCTGATCGCCGCCCTGTGGCTCTACACCGGCTTCAACATGGTGTACTTCCTCGCCGCGCTGCAGGCCGTGAGCCCCGAGCTGTGCGACGCGGCGCGGATCGACGGGGCGGGTCCCCTGCGGCGGTTCGTCCACGTCACGCTGCCGGCGATCCGGCCGGTGGGGGCGTTCGTCGTGCTGCTGAGCCTGATCGGGAGCTTTCAACTGTTCGAGCTGCCCTGGATCTTGCTGAACGGCAGCGGCGGGCCGGGGAACCGCGGCCTCACGGTCGTGATGTACCTGTACCAGCGCGGCTTCGAGGGGGGCGACCTTGGGTATGCCAGCGCCGTGGGCTGGGGGATGGCGCTCGTGCTGCTCGCCGCGGCCGTCGTGCTCAGGCCCGCGCTGCGGGCGGGGGAGGCCTGAGTGAACGCCCGCGCGACACCCCCGGGCGCCGGCCGCGCCGCCGCGGCGTCGGGCCGCGGCCTGCCCGCCCGACGGACGGCGCGGTGGTGGCCCCGCGCGGCGGTGCTGGCGTTGCTGCTGGCGGGCGCGGTGCTCACGCTCGTACCCTTCGCGTACCTGCTGACGTCGTCGGTGCGGTCGCGGGTGACGTACTTCAGCTCGCCCTTTTTGCCGCGGGGCGGGCTCTTTGAGATGGAGGCGTCGACCGGCTCGATCACGCTGCTGGACACGTCGCACCTGGACACGTCGCACCTGGACACGTCGCACCTGGACACGTCGCACCTGGACACGTCGCACCTGGAGCGCCGCGACGCCGACCTGCGGGGCGACGGCGCCGCGTACGAGCTTCGGGTCGCGATGATCCCTCCCGGCGAGGCGAGGCCCGCGGCCGAGGCGGCCGTCACCGCCGTCGTGACGCGCGTGCCCGACCCCGGGCCCAAAGACCCGGCCTTGCACGTGTCGCTGCGCGACGGCTCGGGCCGGCCCATCGCCACGGTGCGCGACGCGTTCGCCTCGCCGCCCGCGGGCGCGCGGTACGCCATCGCGCGGGGGAACCCGCGGGGCCGCCTGGGCGTGGCGTGGGGGCAGCTCACAAGCTCGCGGTACCGACAACTTCTCGATGGGTCGAAGCGGCCGAACTTCCTGGACTTCACCTGGAACTCGGTGTTTTATGCGTCCGTCACCGCCGTGCTCGCCACGCTGTCGAGCGCGATGGCGGGGTACGCGCTCGCGCGGTTCAACTTCCCGGGCCGGCGGCTTGTGACGGGCGTGGTGCTCGCCTCGCTCGTGGTGCCGTCCTCGCTGCTGCTCGCGCCGACGTACCAGCTTGTGTACCGCCTGGGGATGCTGGACTCGTTCGCGGGCCTGGTGCTGCCGGGGCTGGCGCCGGCGTTCGGCGTCTTCCTGTTCCGCCAGGCGGTGTCGGCCTCGGTGCCGGCGGAGCTGCTGGAGGCCGCGCGGCTCGACGGCAGCGGCGAGGGCCGGCTCTTCTTCGCCGTCGCGCTCCCCTTGCTGCGGCCCATGGTCGGGGCGTTCCTGCTCGTCATGTTCCTCGGCGCGTGGAACGCGTATCTGTGGCCGCAGCTCGTGCTGCCCTCGCCGCACCGCCAGCCGCTGGCGGTGGCGACGGCGCAGCTCCGCGACTTTTACTCGGTGGATTTCGGGCTCATCATGGCGGCCACGGTGCTGTCGGTGGCGCCCGTCGTGACGTTGTTCCTGGTGTTGCAGCGCGACTTCATCTCGGGCCTCACGGCCGGCGCGATGAAGGGGTAGGCGGCGTGCCGGGCCCGGCCCGCGCGCGGCGCGGGCCGGCGAAGGCCGTCGGGTCGGGGTGTTCGGGCTTCCTGGAGGCGGTGCATGACGCGGTTCCCGAGCGGCTTTGTGTGGGGCGTGGCCACGGCCGCGTATCAGATCGAGGGCGGCGCCACCGCCGAGGGCCGCGGACGCAGCGTCTGGGACGCCTTCTGCGACCGCCCCGGCGCCGTCGTGGGCGGGCACCGGGGCGACACCGCCTGCGACCACCACCGCCGCTTCCTGGAGGACGTGGCGCTCATGAAGTCGCTGGGCGTCCGCGCCTACCGCTTCTCCATCGCATGGCCCCGCGTCATGCCCGGGGGCGACGGGCCCGTCAACGCCGCCGGGCTTGATTTCTACAGCCGCCTCGTCGACGCCCTGCTCGACGCCGGCATCGAGCCCTGGGCCACGCTCTTTCACTGGGACTACCCCGAGCCGCTCTTCCAGCGCGGCGGCTGGCTCCACCCCGACAGCCCCAAGTGGTTCGAGGCCTACGCCACCGCCTGCGCCCGCGCGCTCGGCGACCGTGTGAACGCGTGGTTCACCATCAACGAGCCGCAGATCTTCATCGGCCACGGGCACCACCTGGGTCGCCACGCGCCGGGCCAGCGGCTCGCGCGGCCCGAGGTCGCCGCCGCGGCGCACCGCGCGCTGCACGCGCACGGGCTGGCCTCCCGCGCCCTGCGGGCCCAGGACGCCAAGGCCCGCGTCGGCATGGCCTCGGCCGACTCGCACGCCCTCACGCTGCCCGCGAGCGAGTCGCCCGCCGACATCGCCCGCGCCCGAACCGCGACCTTCGCCACCGTGGACGCCGACGACTGGATGTTCAACACCGCGTGGTACAACGACCCGATCTTCTTCGGCCGCTACCCCGACGACGCGCTCCCCCACGCCGAGCCGGGCCTGCCGAGCGGCTGGGAGCGCGACCTCGACACCATCCGCTCCGCGCCCGACTTCTACGGCACAAACACCTACAACGCGCAGCCGCAGGCCGTGCGCGACCGCCCCGCGCCCGTCGGCGGCGTGTGGGCCGTGCTCCCGCCGGGCTGGCCCCAGACGGCGATCCAGTGGCCCGTCACGCCCGAGGCCCTGCGCTGGGGCCCGCGGTTCCTGCACGAGCGCTACCGCGTGCCCGTCTACGTCAGCGAGAACGGCCTCGCCTGCACCGACTGGCGCCACACCGACGGCCGCGTCCACGACGAGGCCCGCGTGGACTTCCTCCGCCGCCACCTCGTCGAGCTCCGCCGCGGCATGGAAGACGGCGCCGACGTCCGCGGCTACTTCCACTGGAGCCTGCTCGACAACTTCGAGTGGGCCGAGGGGTACCAGATGCGCTTCGGCCTCGTCCACGTCAACTACCAGACGGGCCAGCGCACGCCCAAGGCCTCGTTCGGCGAGTACCGCGGCATCATCGCCTCGCACGGCGCCACGCTGCCCGAGCGGCCGGCGCCGATGCTCTGACCAGTGCCGTGTGGCCAGTGCCGCCGCCGCCGCCGCGAGCCGGCGATCGCACCGCGGGCCCGCGTCTGGCACAATGCACCGGTCGTTGCCCCCGGCTTCGCCCAAGCGGCGCTCGCCGCGGCGGGGGCACCCCTCACCCGGCGGCCACGCCACGCCGCCCATGCCCAGGAGCCCCACCGTGCACCAGAGCCGCAACCCCATGAAGCAGCGTCCGCAGCGCCCGCAACACCCGCAACGCCGCGCGACCCGGATCGGCCTGCTCGCCGCGGCCGCCAGCGCGGTCGGTGCCTTCGTCGGCGTCTCCGCCGCCCTCCAGCCCGCCGGGGGCGACAACCCCGCGGGGGGCGACCAGGCCGCCGCCGTGCTCGCCATGATCAAGAGCATCGGCGAGCCGACCGAGCACCACGGCGTCCTGAACAAGATGGCCGGCGCGTGGACCTACGACTTCACCTTCTCCGGCGTGCCGGACGCGGACCCCACCGTGAGCAAGGGCCGCGCGACCTACGAGATGCAGCTCGGCGGCCGCTGTCTCCGCGGCGAGACCGCGATGGACTTCGCCATGATGCCGGGCGTCTCGCTCCCCATGAGCGGCCTGAGCCTCATGACCTACAACCAGCACACCCGCCAGTATCAGATCGCGTGGGTGGACACGCTCGACCCCTACATGGTCGTCATGACCGGCCCCATGGACGACGCCGGCGTCATCCGCCTGAAGGGCGAGATGTACGAGGCCGGCCGAAGCCTGCCCATGACCTGCGTCATCACCATGACCGGCGACGACGCCATGACCCAGGAGTTCTTCGGCGTGAACCCGGCCACGGGCGTCGAGCAGAAGGTCGTCGCCATCGCCTTCACCCGCGCCCCCGCCGAAGCGCCGAAGCCCGGCCGCTGAGCCGTCGTTGCGCCCGGCGGCGGCCCGCCCCGGCCCGGCCCCGGGGCGGTACGTGCACCCCCGCCGCCCTAGCCTCGCCCCGTGAGGCTTCGATTCCTCGGCACCGGCACCAGCAGCGGCGTCCCCGCCATCGGCTGTGACTGCGCCGTCTGCACCTCCGCCGACCCGCGCGACAAGCGCCTCCGCACCAGCGCTGCGCTGGAGTTCACCGACGACCGCGGCGCCGAGCGCGTCCTGCTCATCGACGCCGGGCCCGACCTGCGCCAGCAGGCTCTCGCGGCCAACATGCGCCGGCTCGACGCCGTCTTCTTCACGCACAACCACGTCGACCACACCTTCGGCCTGGACGAGGTGCGCCGCTTCAACGTGCTGATGGACGCCCCCGTCGACATCTACGCCGAGGAGCCCACGCTCGAGCACCTCCGCCGCGTCTACGCGCACATCTTCGAGGCCCACCGCAACGTGCAGGCCAGCTTCGTCGCCACCGTCATCGCCCACCGGCTCAGCGTCAACGCCCCCGTCGACGCGCACGGCGTGCGCGTCACGCCCCTGCGCCTCCTGCACGGCCGGCTCCCCGTGCTCGGCTTCCGGTTCGATCGCCCCGAACGCGGCCCGGCCGACGACGCCGGCACGCTCCTCCCGCTCGCCTACTGCACCGATGTTTCGGCCATCCCGCCCGAGACGTGGGGCGCCCTCGCCGGCGTGCGCACGCTGGTGGTCGATGCCCTGCGCCACCGCCGCCACCCCACGCACTTCACCCTCGAAGAGGCCCTGCTCGTCGCCGAACGCGTCGGGGCCGAGCGGACGCTGTTCGTGCACATGAGCCACGATCTGGGCCACGCCGAAACGCAAGCGGACCTTCCCGCCGGCGTCGCGCTGGCCTATGACGGCCTGGTACTGGAATGAGGGGGCCGCCGGGAGCGCTTTCACTCCCGCCGCCCCGCCCGCCGACCGATGCTCGCCCGCCGCGACGGCCCCCGGTTCACGATCGGGCCGCGACGGCGGAGGAGCCTGGCATGACGGGTCATTCTGAGTCGCACGCCGACGGGGCCCCGGGTCCGACTGCGCCTGATATGGGGGATCCGGACCGCTCGCTCTCCGCCCGAACTGCCCTGACATTTCCCTTCCCGATGATGTCGGCCGACGAGTGGGACGAGGTGATGTCCCCGCCTGCGCGCGGGACGGCCGCCCGGCTGGAGCCCACGCGCGGGGCCGACGGCTCGACCTCGGCGGGACCGGGGGGACCGGCGGGCCCGGCGGACACGGCATCCCAGGCGGTCGGCGTTCGTCCGGCGGCGTGAGGGACCGGCGGCCCGGGCGGGCCGGACGAGGTGAGTCGGACGACGCGGGCCGGACGACACGGGCGGGCGTGGTCCCTACACTGCCGCCCCATGGCCAAGTCGCGTGAAATCAAGAAGCGGATGAAGGCGGTGCGCAACATCCAGCGCATCACGAAGACGATGCAGATGATCGCGACGAGCAAGTTCGCCAAGGCCCAGCAGGCGGCCGTGGCGAGCAAGCCCTACACGCGGGGCCTGTTCGACCTCGTCGCGCAGCTCGCCGCCACGCTCGAGAGCTCGGGCAGCGGCGAGAGCCACCCCCTGCTCGCCGAGCCCCCGGCCGGCAAGCCCGAGATCACGCTCATCATCACGTCGGACCGCGGCCTGGCGGGCCCGTACAACGGCAACGTCATCCGCACCGCGATGCGCCACCTGCGCGAGCACGCCCCGGCCCGCGAGGGCCGCGTGGAGCTGGTCGGCAAGAAGGGCCTGGCGGTGCTGGAGTACAACCGCATCCCCATCGCCCGCCGGCACACGCAGTTCGGCGACAAGCCCAAGTACCCCGACGTGGACGCGCTGGCGCGCGAGTACATCGCCGCCTTCGCCGCGGGCGAGGTCTCGGCGGTGCGGGTCGTCTCCATGCGGTACATCTCGGCGGGCAAGCAGACGCCGCAGGTGCTGCAGCTCCTGCCCTTCAGCCGTGAAGAGGCCGAGGCCCGTCGCGCCGCGACCACCGCCGCCGACGCGGCCGCCGCGGCATCAACCGCCGCCGCCACGGCCAACACGCGGAAGTACGCCGACGGCTCGTACGACTTCAGCCCCTCCGCGGGCGCCCTGCTGGGCGACCTGCTGCCCGCGGCGGTGAAGGCCATGCTTTTCCAGGCCTTCAACGACGCGGTGGTGAGCGAGCACGTGGCCCGCATGGTCGCGATGAAGTCCGCGACGGACAACGCCGGCAAGATGCGCAAGAGCCTCAGCCGCCGCTACAACCGCGCCCGCCAGGCCCAGATCACCACCGAGCTCACCGAGATCATCTCCGGCGCCGCGGCGTTGGCGTAAGGGGGAGGGGAAGGCGGAGGGGATCGGGGATCGGCCACTGGCCATCGGGGAGTGGCCACGGGCGAGTGGCCACGGGGGATCGGCCATCGGCCATTGGCCATTGGGGTGACGGCACGCGGCCGCGCCGGGTCAGCGCACGGGTTGCACGGCGTTGTCGGCCAGGGCCAGGCGACGCCAGCCGGCCTCCTCCGTCACGCGGCCTGTCACACGCACCGGCTCGGCGATCAGCGGCAGCAGCCGGGCCAAGGCGTCGCCCGTCAGCGGGCCGCCCGCGGCGTCGGTCAGGATGAGATAGTCCGCCCCGCCGTCGTCGCGCCGTGTCACCAGCATCGGCGGGATGCCGCCCTGCACGCACAGCGTGGCGCACGCCTTGTGCCCGCGCCCGCGGCCGGGCTTCATCGCGCCGAGATAGCACTTGCTGTCCATCATCTCGCCGACGAGCGTGAGCGTCGGGCCGCTCTCCATCGCCGTTGCCTCGGCGGCGTTCGCGTCGGCGGTTGAGGTCTCGGGCGTCGACGCGGCCGCGGCGGCTTCCAGCCCCTCGCTCCCGGGCAAGAGCTCGATCAGTCGGCGGCCGTCGCGCTCGATCGCGTAGCCCCGAACGACGACGCGCTGCCCCCCGAGCGGCGTCGCGACCGCCTCGGCGCCGTGCTTGCCGGGCGTGACAAGCAGATAGCCGACCGGGCCCGCGTCTTGCGCCCCCGCGTCGGCCCCCTCCACGACAAGCATGGGGTAGGGCCGCAGCACGAGCCGGCCCGTCCACTCCTGCGCGGCGGCCGTGTGCCACACGCCGCCGCCCCAGGGTGTTCGCGTCGCCGCGAGCCCCGCCGCGCCCAGGCCCACGAGCAGCAAGGCCGCGGGGATGCAGACCTGCAAGAACCGGCGGTAGGGCGTCGGCAGGTCGAGATAGCCGACGTAGAGCCGGCGCGCCGCGGGCGCATCGGGCAACGTGGGGTCCGCGGGCTCAGTGTGTGAATCGGGCATCGTGGGCATCGCGGGGTGACCTTGTCAGGGCGTGGTCGGGTCATCCGGGCTGACGTCGAGCTCGCGCCCATCGGCCGCGGCGCTGGGACCGGCGGGCGGGGCGTGCGGCGCCTTCGCCACCGGCTCAAACAACGCCTCGTCATCAGGCTGCGCGGCGAACACCGCGGGCTCCACCGGCGTGCCCGGCGGCAGAGGCCGCGGGTCCACCTGCACCCGGTCGGCGACGATGCGCACGCGGTACGTCGCGATCTTCTCGCTGTAGGGCGGGGGGCTCTGGCCGTTGTGCGCCAGGTATTGGTACCCGTGCCACGGGCACGTGATGCACCCGTTCACGATCTCCCCCTCGCCCAGCGGGCCGCCCTGGTGGGCGCACACGTTCGTCACGGCCGAGACCTTGCCCTGCGAGCGGAAGACCGCGATGCGCTCCCGGTCGGCCAGGCAGACGACGCGGGCGCGGTTCTCGGGGATGTCGGTGACGGGCCCCAGGTCCACCCACACGCCCGCCTCGTCGGTGACGAGCCGGGCCGGCTGAGCGCCCGCCGGCGCGGCCCCCCGCGCGGTGACGGCGGCCGGCGCGGGCCCGGTCACGTCGGCCGCGACCTCATCAAGCCGGGGGGCCGCCGTGTCGCGCACCACCTCGCGCAGGCCCGAGGCGACGTGCAGCCCCGAGACCACCACCGCCCCCGCCCCCAGCAGCGCAAGCCCCGCGAGCCCGCCGGTCCCGCCGCCGTCGCGAAGCCCGCCGAGCGCCGCGTGAAAGACCACCGCGGCGTACGCGGCGTAGACGAGCATGTGCAGCCCCTTCCACACGCGGGGCGAGAGCTGCACGAGCCAGAAGTCGTGGCTGGTGGCCGCCATCACGAACAGCACGCCGAGCCCCGCGAGCCCGAGCAGCTCAAACGGGAACGCCTCGATCGAGCCGAACGAGCGGCCCGCGAAGAAGACCGCGTGCAGCGGGTCCTGCGTGCCCCACAGGCCGTAGTAGAAAAGCGCCACCGCCGCGTGCGCAAGCCCCACCAGAAACATCGTGACGCCCAGGTGGCGGCGGTTGTACAGCAGCGGCAAAAACATCTCGCTGAGCCGCGCGAGCGGCCCGATGCACAGCACGACGTGCAGCAGCGTGATCGCCGCGCCGCCCAGGGCCCGCATCAGCAGCACCGCGGGGTCGGGCGGCGCATCGGCCAGCGCCAGCGACACGCCGATGTGCACGACGAGAAACACCGCGACCGCGCCCAGCACCACGGCGTCGTACACGCGCTTGTGCTTGTTCCACGCGACCAAGTGGTACTGGTTTGTCACGGCGTGCCCCCCAACGCCGCGCCTGCGGCCGCGCCCGCGGCCGCCCCTGCCGCCGCCCCTGCCGCCGCATCACGAGCCGCCGCCGGGACGGGCGCGGCGAACACGTCCACCGGCCGGTGCAGCGCCGCCCACGCCAGCCCCGCCAGCAGCCCCGCCGCCAGCAGGGGCCACACCATCGCATGAACCCGCCGGTGCGACCGCGTCACGGCGAACCCTCCCCCGGGCCCCCGGCTGTCGCGCCCGGCTTTTGCGCAGGCTTCGCCGCAGCGCCCGCGTCGCCCCCCGCCGGCCTGCGCCCGCTCCGCACCCACCGCGACATCAGCAGCGGCCACATCGCCGCCGCCCCGGGCAGAATCAGCAGCCGGAACGCCCAGCCCGCGTGCGTCGCCGCCGGGTCAAAGCGGTTCACGCCGCGGAACGCGATCGCCGGCGCGAGCACCGCGCCCAGGGCCAGGTACGCGAGCGCCCCGCGCACCGCGTACTCCAGCGCCACCATGATCTCGTTCGCCATCTCGCTCGCCAGAACGGGCGTCATCGGCGTGGGTCCTCCGCGGTGCCGTCCCGGCAGCATACGTTCCGGCAGACGCGTCGAGCCGGGGAGGACGCGAGAAAGGCGGGCCGGCGATGGGCGGTCTCTCGCATGCGGCGGTCTCGGCCGCCGTCATCCACGAACTCGTCACCCCGGCCGTCATGATCTCCGCCTGCGGACTGCTCTGTCTGTCCACCAACGCCCGCATGATGAGCGTCATCGGCCGCATCCGCACGCTGCACGCCGAGCGCGTCGCCGCCTACATCGACGAGCCCGGCGAAAACCCGCGGAAAAAGCACGCCCGCGCCGTCAAGCTCGAGGGCCTCGCCTGGCAGAGCAAGCACATGCTCCGCCGGCTCAACCTCATGCGACTCTCCATGCTCGCGCTCTTCGCGTCCATCCTCGCCATGCTCGGCTGCTCCGCGTGCCTGGGCGTCGCCACGTTGCTTGATCAGGCCGCGGGCGGGCGCGCCGCGTCCGCCGCGGGCCTCGCGGCCACGGTCTGCTTCGTCGCCGGCGGGGCCGCGATGGCCCTCGCGATGCTCTTCAGCTTCCACGAAATGCGCGTCGGCCTCCGCGCCGTCACCTATGAGCACGAGCGCGTCCTCCAACTCTCCGAAGACACCCCGGTCGATTGAACAGCCCCCCGCGGTCGTTCCCCGGCACCCTCTCTCCGAGCCCGCCGGCCGACGCCCCGCGGCCGACGCCCGGCACCCGTCCCGCGTACAACTCCGCCATGCCCCACCACGCCGCCGACGCGGCACCTCACCACGACCCCCGCCCGGGCGAGGCGTCCCCCTCGCCCGCCCTCCTCCTCCGCGGCGTGCAGTTCCGCTACGCCCCGCACGCCCCCCTCACGCTCGACGTGCCCGAGTTCACCCTCGCCCGCGCCGAGCAGGCCGCCCTCACCGGCGGCTCCGGCTCGGGCAAAAGCACGCTGCTGAACCTCGTCGCCGGCCTCATGGAGCCCACCGCGGGCGAGGTCCGCGTCGACGGCCGCCGCGTCCACGCCCTCCGCGGCGCCGCCCGCGACCGCTTCCGGGGCGAGCGCATCGGCATGATCTTCCAGACGCACCACCTCCTCCCCGGTTTCACCGCGATCGAGAACGTCATGCTCGCGTTGACGTTCTCGGCCGTCCCCCCCGCCGAGCACCGCGGCCGCGCCGCCGACCTGCTCACCCGCCTGGGGATTGACCGCCACGTCGCCGACGTGCAGACCCTGAGCGTGGGCCAGCAGCAGCGCGTCGCCGTCGCACGGGCCCTGGTCGCACGCCCCGCCCTCGTGCTGGCCGACGAGCCCACGGCGAGCCTCGACCCGGCCAACGCCGCCGCCGCGATCGACCTGTTGGAGCGGGCCTGCCAAGACGCCGGCGCCGCCCTGCTCGTCGTCACGCACGACCCCGCCGCAGCGGAGCGGTTCGCGCGGCGTGTGCCGCTCGCCGACCTGAACCGGGCGGCCTCCACATCGGCGGCCACCCCCGCACATCCAGCCTGAGGCACCGCACCGCACCATGGCGATCACCGACGCGGCCATCATCCGGCGAAGCCTCACCTCGCGGACCTTCTCCTCGGTCGTGACCGCTCTCTCGGTGGCCGTCGGCGTCGCGCTCATGCTCACCATGCTCGCCACGCAGAACGCCGCCAACAGCGCCTTCCGCCGCGGCACCGGCAACTGCGAGCTGCTCATCTCCCGCGACGCGAGCCCCCTCGTCTCCGTGCTCAACGCCATGTTTTACGCCGGCGCCCCCGCGCGCCCGATCGCCTTCGCCGAGTACACCTCCCTCGTCGAGCGCTACCCCTTCGCCTTTGCCCTGCCCACGCAGCAGGGCGACAGCTTCAAGGGCCGCCCCGTCATGGCCACCATGCCCGAGTTCTTCACGCTCTTTGAGCCGGCGCCGGGCACCGCGTGGTCCTTCGCCGCGGGCCGGGCCTTCGCCGCGCCCTTTGAGGTCGTCGTCGGGTCCGAGGCCGCCGCCGCCACGGGCCTGCGCCTGGGCGACCGCATCTCCCTCACCCACGGCACGCCCACCGCCGGCGAGAGCCGGGGCCACGAGCACCGCGAGTTTTCGTACGAGGTCGTCGGCGTCCTCGCCCAGAGCTTCACGCCCCACGACCGCGCCCTCTTCACCGACCTCACCAGCGCCTGGATCCTCCACGCCCACGACCGCCGGCTGAAAGACCTGGGCCCCGACGCCACCCTCACCACCGAGGCCGACCTCATCGACGACGACCGCAAGATCACCGGCATCTACGCCAAGGTGCTGAGCCGCCCCGGCACCCAGACCAGCGCCGCCCTGCAACAGGTCTTCACCCGCCTGCGCACCGACCCCTCCCTCACCGTCGCCAGCCCGAGCGACCAGGTGGGCCGCCTGCTCGCGATCGTGGGCCGCGTCGACATCATCCTCTACGCCCTCGCCGCCGCCGTCATCGCCTCCAGCGGCATCACCATCATGCTCGCGATGTACAACACCATGGAGCACCGCCGCCGGCAGATCGCGGTCTTCCGCGTGCTGGGTTGCAGCCGGCCCCGCGTGCTGGGCCTCGTGCTCACCGAGTCGGCGGTGCTGGGCCTCGCCGGGGCGGCCGCGGGCGTGGCCCTCGCGGCGGTGGGGGGGTTCATCGTCTCGCGGGCCATCCGCGCCACGCTGAACCTTGTGCTGGAGCCATCGGTCTCGCCGCGTGCCGCCGTCGCGGTGGTGCTCGCGACCGTCGCCCTCGCCACGCTCGCGGGCCTCATCCCCGCCGTCGCGGCGTACCGCACCAGCGTGATCCGCAACCTCCGCCCCCTCGCCTAGCCCGGCTCTCCCGCGTGCCCCCCCCCGGCCTTCTCGGGCCTCGCTCCATGTCGGGTCTTTGGTCGGGCCCGCGTCCACACCGGGCACCGCCGCGAACCCGACCGTGCCGGTGATTCCCGCGCATAAAGTGCGACGCCGCGACGTTGGCGCCCGTGGGCACCGCCCACCACGCCGCGTCGCTCCGGAAAGAGGCCTGACCCATGCGCACGTTCTGGGCAATCTTCCTCGTGGCGGCGGCCGGCGCCCTGGTCTGGATTTTCTCCGGCTCTGAGCCCAACAACCCCGGCCAAGCCGATGCCCCGGCCGCCGTCGCACCCGCCGCGTCCGTCGCACCCGCCGCGTCCGTCGCGTCCATCCCTGCGCCGCCGCCGGCCCCCGAGCCCGCGTCCTCGCCCCTCCCGTCGCCCGCGGCCGACATCGTCGTGGCCGAGGCCGCCGCCCCGCAGCCTGACCAGCCCACGCCGGCCCAGCCCGCCACCGTCCAGTCGGACGCCGCGCCCGCCGAGCCGGCCCCGGTGCAAACGGTCGCTGCCGAGCCCGAGCCGGCCCCCGCTCCCGCCCCGCTCGCGCTGGCCGAACTGCCCGCTTCCGTGCGCACCGCCGAGGCGCTGGCCGACGTGCTCGCCTCGCTCGCGAGCGACGCGGAAGCCGACGCCGAGCCCGACGCCGCCGGAGATCGGGCTGCAGCGCCCGCCGCCGATCTCGCCGCCACCCCCACCAGCCGTCCGGCCATCGCCGCCCCCAACGCGCCGGTCGAGCCCGCCCCCGCGGCATCTCCCGCCGCCACCCCGGCCCTGACCGAGCTCGCCGCGACGACCACCCCCATCACGCTCAGCGACACCCCGGCCGCCCCGCCGGCCGCCGCCCCCGCCCCCCCCGCCCCCCCCCCCCCCCCCCCCC
>CAZCBN010000004.1:0-4667 GCA_964496975.1 uncultured Phycisphaeraceae bacterium | reverse complement strand
GACGCGATAGTTGCGCCGGTCTTCGGAGCTTCCCATCTCCACCACCTGGGCCCCCGCCCCCGCCGCGGTCGTGCAAAACCCCGACGGCTCTCTCACCATCGACGGCCGCTGGACCCTCCCCGGCGCCGGCACCGCCGAGAGCCCCTACCGCCTCGACTGGGAGCTGCTCGTCTCCGCCAGCAAGACCTACAACCCCCGCCTGAAAAAGACCACCCTCCCCGCCTGGGTGCAGGCCCTGGACGGCAAGCACGTCGCCATCGACGGCTATCTCATGATGCCCCAGGTCGGCAACGACATCCAGGAGCTCCTCGTCATGCGCAACCAGTGGGACGGCTGCTGCATCGGCGTGGAGCCCACGCCCTACGACGCCATCGAGGTGAAGCTCGCCAAGGCCCTTGACGCCCGCGCCATGCTGCAGGAGCAGGCCCTCACCCGCTTCGGCCGAATCTCGGGCGTCCTCAAGACCGAACCATACATCGTCAGCGGGTGGCTCCTGGGCCTGTATCTCCTGAACGACGCCGCCCTCACCACCCAGCCGGGCGGCAACAACTGACCCCCCGCCCCGCCCCCCCGGCTTGACTTCTCGCCCCGCCCCCCGATGAATCCCCCGTGACCATCGCCGCCCTTCACCACCACCACGGCCACCACCATCACCGCCCCACGCCGGCCGGCTGAGGTCACGCTCCGTCCCTGCACTCCACAGGCACGCAGACCCCCCTCGACGCCGGCCCCGCCCGGCGTCGTGTTGTTTCTCGCGCCCCCCCCGTTCCGCTGAACCACCCACACGCCGACCCCGCACCCAGGAACCCCGCCATGCCGCCCACCGACCTCCACCTCGCCCTCCCCAAGGGCCGCATGCAGGACAACATCGTCAAGCTCCTCGCCGACGCCGGCATCACCCTGCGTCAGACCGAGCGCGGCTACCGCCCCCGCCTGAGCCTCCCCGGCGTCGAGGCCAAGGTGCTCAAGCCCCAGAACATCGTGCAGATGCTCGCCGCCGGCAGCCGCGACTGCGGCTTCGCCGGCGCCGACTGGGTGGAGGAGCTGGGCCTCGCCGACCGCGTGGTCGAGGTGCTCGACACCAAGCTTGACCCCGTGCGCATCGTCGCCGCCGCCCCGCGCGAGGTGCTGGTGAACAACGCCCTGCCGAATCGCCCCGCCGACCGGCCCATCCGCGTCGCGAGCGAGCTCGAGCAGATCACCAAGGCCTGGATCCGCCGCCTCGGCATCCACGCCGCCTTCGTCCGCACCTACGGCGCCACCGAGGTCTTCCCGCCCGAAGACGCCGACTGCATCGTCGACGTCGCGCAGACCGGCGCCACCCTCGCCGCCAACGGCCTCGTCGTCGTCGACGAGCTGCTCAGCAGCAGCACCCGCTTCTACGCCAGCCGCGAGGCGATGGCCGACCCCGAGAAGCGCCGCCGCATCGACGACCTCGCCCTGCTCCTGCGCAGCGTGCTCGAGGCCCGGGGCCGCGCGGTCATTGAGGTGAACGTCTCCCGCGAGCGTCTCGATGACCTCATCGCCGTGCTGCCGTGCATGCGCTACCCGACGGTCTCGCCCCTGCACAACGACCTGGGCTTCGCGGTCAAGGTCGCCGCCCCGCGGGCCGACATCCCGCGCCTCATCCCCATCATCAAGCAGGCCGGCGGCACCGACATCGTCATCACCCCCATCCAGCAGGTCGTGCCATGACGAGGCCCGTCTCTCCCGGTGGCCCCGCCCTTCCCGGTGGCCCAGCCTTGCAGGCTGGGCCGAGCGGCCCCCAATCCGCCCCCCTCATCCTCCCCGCCCCCGCGGCCCGGCTCGCCCACGCCCCCGCCTACGCGCCGCCCAAGCCCCCGGGCGCCATCACGCTGAAGCTCGACGCCAACGAGGGGCCTGACTTTTCGGCGCACCTCGCCCCGCTTCTCGCCGCCGCCCTCGCGCACCCCAACCGCTATCCAAAGCCCGCCGACATGGAGGCGCACATCGCCCGCCGCCTGGGCCTCTCCCCCGCCAACGTCCTCGTCACCGCGGGCGTCGACGACGGCCTCATGCGCTTCGCCCTCGCCTTCCTCGAGCCCGGCCGAAACGCCCTGCTCACCCGCCCCACGTTCGAGATGATCCCGCGCTACATCGCCCTCGCCGGCGGCGAGGCCCGCGCCCTCCCCTGGCCCGAGGGCGACTTCCCGGTCGACGCCGCGCTGCGTCACATCGACGCCCGCACCGGTGCGGTGTTCCTCGTCACGCCCAACAACCCCACGGGCCTGTGCGCGCAGCCCGCCGACCTCGCCGAGCTCGCCCGGGCCGCGCCGCACGCCGCCGTCGCGCTCGACCTCGCGTACGGCGAGTACAACGCAACCACCACCGCCGACCTGGCCGCGCTCGCCCGCGTGCTGCCGAACGTCGTCACCTTCCGCACGTTCAGCAAGGCGTGGGGCCTCGCGGGCTTCCGCGTGGGGTACGCCGTGGGCCCGGCCGAGCTGCTCGCGCCGATGCGGGCCGCGGGCAATCCCTACGCCGTGAGCCGCGCCGCGCTCGCCGTCGCCCACGCCTGGTTCGACGCGGGCGAGCCGCGGATGCGCGAGGCCGTGCTGCGGTCCGTGAATGAGCGTGTGGAGATCGGCCGCGCACTCGCCGACCTGGGCTTCGCCGTCGTCCGCGGGCTCGGAAACTTCGTCTTCGCCCGAGAGCATCGCCCGGGCGACGCCGAGCGCCTGCACGCGGCGCTGGGCGAGCGGGGCATCGCCGTCCGGCTCTTCCGCGCCGACGCCGAGCCGAGCGACCCGCAGCCCGGCGCCGTCCGCATCACCACGCCCTGCGACGCGGCCGCGGTGCGCACGCTGCTCGACGCCCTTTCCAACGCCCTGTCCAACGCCCAGCCCGACACCCAGCCCGGCGTTCCGCCGCACGCAAAGCCCGCCGTCCCCACCGAGGCCGCCCCATGACCCACACGCCGCCGACTGTTCCTGCGCCCGTGCCCCCGCTCACCCCGGCCGCCCCCGCCCCGCGCGAGGCGACCGTGCAGCGCCGCACCGCCGAGACCACCATCTCCTGCGCTCTCCGCCTCGACGGCACGGGCGAGGCCCGCGTCCGCACCGGCATCGGCTTCCTCGACCACCTCTTCACCGCCCTCGCCAAGCACGCGCAGCTCGACCTCACCCTCACCTGCGAGGGCGACCTGCACATCGACGACCACCACACCGCCGAAGACTGCGCCCTCACCCTGGGCCACGCGCTCGACAAGGCCCTCGCCGACCGGTCGAACATCGCCCGCTTCGGCCACGCCTACGCCCCGCTCGACGAGGCGCTGAGCCGCGCCGTCGTCGACCTCGTCACCCGCCCGCACGCCACCGTGCACCTGGGCCTCACGCGCGAAGCCCTGGGCGGCCTCGCCTGCGAGAACATCCCCCACGTCCTCCAGAGCCTCGCCTCCGCCGCAAGGCTCTGCCTCCACGTCGACTGCCTCCGCGGCGACAACGACCACCACCGCGCCGAGTCCGCCTTCAAGGCCCTCGCCCTCGCCCTGCGCGCCGCCCTCACGCGCACCGCGTCGGGCATCCCCAGCACCAAGGGCGCGATGTAGCGCCGCCGGCAGCCGCCGAGTGCCGAAGGAGCCGAGCGGCCGAGTGCCGAAGCGGTCGCCAACTCGCCGCCGCCGCCCCCGGCCGCCCCCCGGCCGCCCCAACGCAGCAGCACCCCAAAGGGTCCAGGCCATGCCCCTCACCATCCCCGTCGTCCGCACCGGCTCGGCGAACCTCGCCTCCGTCGTCGCGCTCCTCCGCCGCCTGGGCGTCACGCCGGAGCTCACCGACTCGCCCGAGACCGTGCGCCACGCGGAACGGCTCATCCTGCCCGGCGTCGGCGCGTTCGGCGCCGTCATGCAGCGGCTGGAGGACCTTCGCCTCCGCGAGCCCCTCGCGCAGCGCCTCGCCGCGGGCGCGCCCACGCTGTGCATCTGCCTGGGCCTGCAGATCCTCGCCGAGGCCAGCGAAGAAAGCCCCGGCGTCCGGGGCCTGGGCATCATCCGCGACACCGTCCGCCGCTTCCCCCGCCGGCCAGACCTCCGCGTCCCCCAGCTCGGCTGGAACGCCGTCACGCCAGACGCCAACCCAGACCCCAACCCAGACCACGCCTTCACCGCCGCCCCCGCGGGCCACGCCTACTTCGCCAACTCCTTCCGCCTCACGCACGCCCCGCAGGGCTGGGCCGCCGCGTGGTCCCACCACGGCGGCCCCTTCATCGCCGCGCTGAGCAAGGGCGACGTGCTCGCCGCGCAGTTTCACCCCGAGCTCAGCGGACCCTGGGGCGCCGCCCTCGTCGCCCGCTGGCTGGGCCTGCCGACCGCCGCGCCGACCGCGCCCGCCGCCGCCGGCCACCGCGCGCCCCCGCCGGCCACCACCCCCCTGCCCCGCGTCATCCCCTGCCTCGACATCCGCGACGGCCGCGTCGTGAAGGGCGTGAAGTTCCAAAGCCTCCGCGACGCCGGCGACCCGGTCGAGCTCGCCGCCGCCTACGAGCGCCAGGGCGCCGACGAGCTCGTCATCCTCGACGTCAGCGCCACGCCCGAGGGCCGCGCCAACGCCGCGCACACCGTCGCCGCCGTGCGCGCCGTCCTCGGCATCCCCCTCACCGTCGGCGGCGGCGTGCGCACCGTGGCCGACGCCGCCCGCCTGCTCGACGCC
>CAZCBN010000003.1:69852-76473 GCA_964496975.1 uncultured Phycisphaeraceae bacterium | reverse complement strand
CGCATCCGCACCTTCAACGCCGGCGTCATGCTCGGTGCCGTCCCGCTCATCATCTACGCCTTCGGCGTCGCCCATCCCGGTGACCCCCGCGCCTTCCTGCTCGCCTGGACCGCCGTCGTGGGCCTGCTCGCCATCATCCTCATGCTGGCGTTCATGGACGCGGCGAACAACCTTCGCCTGAACGCCCGGGCCGCCGGCCAGCTCCGCCGCGACGCCGAGCGCCTCCGCGCCGAGCTCGCGCTCTTCCGCGCCCGCCACGCCCGGGCCGCATCTCCCGTGGAGAGCCCCGCCGCGGCGGGCCACACGCCCGGCGAGACCCACGCCGCCGCGCCCCCCGCCCCGCGCCCCGACGGCGGCGACCGCGTGTGACCATGCCCCCCTCCCCCGCCCCCGACGCGCCGCCCGCGGGCCCCCTCGCCCGAGCCCTGCCCTTTGCCTCCGCGCTGCCCTTTGCATCAGCGTTGCCCTTCGCCCGCGCCGCCGCCGCGTGGGCCGCCCGCCGGTACGAGCGCGAGCTCGCCCGGCGAAACGCCCGCTTCGA
Source organism: uncultured Phycisphaeraceae bacterium (assembly GCA_964496975.1). Taxonomy (GTDB): domain Bacteria; phylum Planctomycetota; class Phycisphaerae; order Phycisphaerales; family UBA1924; genus CAZCBN01. The sequence continues at coordinate 75,932 of CAZCBN010000003.1, read as the reverse complement.
CGCCGGCCGCGGCGTGGTCACCATCGACCGCCCCGTCATCAGCATCGGCAACCTCTCCGTCGGCGGCACCGGCAAGTCGCCGATGGTCGCCCACGCCCTCCGCCTGCTCCGCGCCGCGGGCCACAACCCCGCCGTCGCCATGCGCGGCTACCGCGCCCACGCCGGCCTCTCCGACGAGGCCGACGCCCACGCCCGCGCCTTCCCAGACCTCCCCCTCGTCGCCCGCCCAGACCGGCTGGAGGGCCTCATCGAGCTCTTCGCCACCGAGGCCGGCGAGCGCGTCGACTGCGTCGTCCTCGACGACGGCTTCCAGCACCGCCGCATCGCGCGGCAGGCCGACATCGTCCTCATCGACGCCGCGCGCCCTCCCTTCGCCGACGCCTGTCTCCCGGTGGGCTGGCTCCGCGAGCCGCCGGCCTCCCTCCGCCGCAGCACCGCCGTGGTGCTCACCCACGCCGACCGGGTGCCCCGCGCCGCGCTCGACGCGCTGCAGCGCGACGTGCAGGGCGCCGCGGGCTGCCCGCCCATCGCCCTCGCGCAGCACGCCTGGGAAGGGGTCGATGTCGCGTCGGCCGACCTGCAGGGCGGGGTGTCGCACCCCGTCGCGTGGCTCGCGGGCCGTCGCGTCGTCGCGGTGTGCGCCGTCGCAAGGCCGCAGACCTTCCTCGCGTCGCTCGCCGAGGCGGGGGCCCGCGTCGCCGAGGCGATCGTGCTCGCCGACCACGCGCCGGTGGGCGAGGCGCTCGTCCGCCGCGTCGCGCTCGCCGCCGCTCGCTGCAACGCCGACGCGGTCGTGATGACCGACAAAGACTGGTCCAAGTGGCGTCGCCGCCTGATCCGCCGCGCCGCGTCCGCGGCCGGGGCGGGGGCAGATCCGGCCCTCGCGGGGCTCCCCATCGCAAGGCCCCGCCTGCACCTGGCCTTCCTCGCGGGCGAGGGCGATCTGGCGCAGCACATCCTGAACGCCGCCGAGTGTGCTGAGGCAGGAGACGACCCCGCGGCCTGACGCCGGGGCCGCCGATACCATGCGTATGGGGGCCCACGCGGGCGCACACGGGCGCACGCAGACGCTCACCGCGACACTCGCCCGCCGCATCAACCCCGCGAAGCACGCCAGCCCAGATGGACCCGGATGGACACGCTGCTCGACCACCTCGCCGCTTGGAAGCCCTTCACCGCCGTCGTCGTGGGCGACTTCATGCTCGACCAGGTCCTGAGCGGCGAGGCCGAGCGGCTCAGCGCCGACGCCCCCGTCCCCGTGCTGCACGTCCGCCGCGAGGAGAGCACGCCCGGCGGCGCCGCCAACCTCTGCCTTGACCTCGCCGCGATGAAGGGCCGCGTGCGCGCCGTGGGCGTCGTCGGCGCCGACACCGAGGGCCGCGTGCTGCGCGACGCGCTCGTCGCCCGCGGCGTCGAGGGCGCGGGCCTCATCGCCGACGCCTCGCGCCCCACGACCGTCAAGCGCAACCTCGTGGGCCTCGCCCAGGCCCGGCACCCCCAAAAAATGTTCCGCCTGGACGTTGAGAGCCGCGAGCCGCTCTCGCCCGGCATGATCGCGCAGGCCCTCGCCGCCTTCGACGCCGCGCTGCACGGCGCCGACGTGGTGTGCATCGAGGACTACAACAAGGGCGTCTGCACGCCCGAGCTGTGCCACGAGGTCATCGCCCGAAGCCGCGCCGCGGGCGTCCCGGTGCTGGTCGACCCGGCCTCGCTCGACGACTACAGCAAGTACGCGCACGCCACCGCCATCACCCCCAACCGCACCGAGGCCGAGCGGGCCACCGGCCTGCGCGCGCACGACGGCGGCGACGCCGAGCACAACGCCGAGCTGGCACGCCGCCTGCTCCACACCCTGCAACTCGACGCCGTGGTCCTCACGCTCGACCGCCACGGCGCCCTGCTCCTGGGCCCGGCCGACGCCTCGGGCCACGCCCGGCCTGTGGCGCTGCCCACTGTCGCGCGCGCGGTGTACGACGTCACCGGCGCGGGCGACATGTTCCTCGCCGGCCTCGCCGCCGCGCGGGCCAACGGCGTGGACTGGCCCGACGCCGTGCGCTTCGCCAACGCCGCCGCGGGGCTCGAGGTCGAGATCTTCGGCGTCGCCCCCATCCCCCTGGAAAAGATCCACGCCGAGCTGCTCGCCCAGCGCCGCCGCGGCGTAGGCCAGATGGAGCCCGACCACCCGGGCCACGCCGACGGCCTGGGCCCCCTGCCGCTGGAGCACGTGCGGGTGGAGGTGTCGGCCGTGCGCGCCGCGGGCCGGAAGGTCGTCTTCACCAACGGCTGCTTCGACGTGCTGCACGCCGGGCACGTCAGCCTGCTGCAGCGGGCCGCGGCCCTGGGCGACTACCTCGTCGTGGGCATCAACAGCGACGCCTCCGTGCGCGCGCTCAAGGGCCCCGACCGCCCCGTGAACAACCAGCACGACCGCGCCCGCGTCCTCTCGGCCCTGCGCGCCGTGGACGCCGTGGTGGTGTTTGACGACCCCACGCCCCTGCGCCTGGTCGAGGCCCTGCGCCCCGACGTGCTGGTGAAGGGGGGCGAGTACCGCGGCACGAGCGTGCCCGGGGCGGATGTGGTCCTCGCGCACGGCGGCCGGGTGGAACTGCTCGACATGCTGCCCGGCCGCAGCACGACGGCCGTGATCCGCAGCATCCGCGGGGCCAGCTCCGCGAGCAGCGCAGCAAGCGGCGCAACATCCAGCGCCGCGCCCGCGACGCCGACCGGGGCGGGCGGGCGGTGAGCACGGCGGCGCGCGCGCACGTCGCGATCGTTCGGCCGGTCTACGCCCGCGCCATCCTGGCCGGGCACAAGACCGCGGAGATCCGCCTCACCAAGTTCCCCAAGCCGCCGTGGCACGCCATCGAGCCGGGGGACACGGTGTTCTTCAAACAGACCTCGGGGCCGATCGTCGCGTCGGCGTGCGCGGCGGCGGTGTACTTTGTTGCCTGCGGCTCGGCGGCCGACGTGGCACGCCTGCGGGCCCGCTACAACCACGCGGTGCTCGGCGAGGACGCGTTCTGGGAGGCGAAGGCCGCGGCCCGGTACGCGACGGTCGTGGAGCTGGCGGGCGTGCGGCCCTGCGCGTCGGGGCCGGAACTGCCGCCGCTGTCGGTGCGGGGCCGCGCGGCGTGGATCGTGCTCGGGGCGGGCGTGGCCGCCGTGCGCGGCCGGTGAAGAGCGTGCCGTGGCCGGCCCGGCTTCAGGCCCAGCGCAGGACAACCTTCCCGAACTGCTCGGCCGACTCCAACCTTGCGAAGGCGTCGCGGCCCCCGGTGGGTGTGCGGGCGTCGAACTGGGCGTCGATGACCGGGGCGAGGCGGCCCGCGTTGAAGAGCGCGGCCAGCTCGCGGAACTCGCTCGGCGTGCCCATCGTGCTGCCGAAGAGGCGGAGCTGGTTCCAGAAGATGCGCGCAAGGTCGGTGGTTGCGTCGGGCCCGCTGGTGCAGCCGGGCGTCACGTACGCCCCGCCGCGGGCGAGGGACTTGATGCACGAAAGGTGCGTCGCCTTGCCGGCGGAATCGACCGCGAGGTCGACGCCCCGCTTGTTCGTGAACGCGCGCACGTCGCGGGACCAATCGTGCCCCGAGTCGAGCACGCCGTGGGCGGCGCCGAGGGCCGCGGCCCGCTCGAGCTTCCAGGCGTGGCGGCTCGTGACGACGGCGGGGCAGCCCATGTGCTGCGCGATGGCGAGGGCCGCGGTGGCGACGCCCCCGCCGATGCCGGTGATGAGCACGCTCTGGCCCGGGCGCAGGCCCGCCTTGCCGACCATCATGCTCCACGCGGTGAGGAAGGTGAGGCCGAAGGCGGCGGCGAGCGCCGGGTCTGCGTCGGGCCGCACGGCGGCGAGGTGGGAGACGGGGGCGCTAAACCACTCGGCGTGCGTGCCGGGGCTGCGGTGCTCGCCGATGATCTCGTAGTCGGGCGCGAGGGAGGTGGCGGGCGGGTCGGCCGGGTGCTCGCGCGGGGGCACCTCGACGGCGGCGTTGAGGATGACGCGCCGGCCCAGCCAGGCCGGGTCAACGCCCGGGCCCAGCGCGTCGACCTCGCCGCAGGCGTCGCACCCGCTGACGCGCGGGTAGTCGAGCGTGAGGCCCGGCACGCCTCGGGCGACCCAGAGATCAAGGTGGTTCAGGGCGGTGGCGAGGGTGCGGACGCGGGCGTGGCCCGGGGGCGGCGGCGGAGGGTCGGGGAAGGTTGCGTGGAGGTCGACGTTGGGGGCGACCGGGGCGCCGCGGCGGGCGATGACGAGGGCGTGCATGGTCCGAGGATACGGGCGGGGTGGCGGCCGCCGTAGGCTGTGGGCGTGACGACGCGTGTGCGCGAGTTGCTGGGGCTGGAGGGGCCGATCGCGCGCGCGCTGGGGGCGGGGTACGAGCCGCGCGAGGAGCAGACGCGGATGGCCGAGGCGGTGGCCGCGGCGATGGAGGGCCGAGCGCACCTGGTGGCCGAGGCGGGGACGGGAGTGGGGAAGTCGTACGCGTACCTGCTGCCGGCGATCGAGCGGTGCGTGCTGCACAACGAGGTGGTGGTGGTGGCGACGCACACCATCGCGTTGCAGGAGCAGTTGCTGCGGAAGGACGTGCCGCTGCTGTGCGCGGCGCTGGGGGTGGGGGGCGACGAGGGCGAGGACGAGGACGAGGGCGACGAGGACGTGGGCGACGACCTCGACGGCTCGGGGGAGAGCCACGGGGCCACGGAGCCACGCGGCCGCGGAGGGGGAAGCGTGGCCGGGGGGGGCGGGGTGTTTGGACCGCTCGCCTCGCCGCTGCGGCCGGTGCTGGTGAAGGGGCGGGGGAACTACCTCAGCATCCGACGGCTGAAGCTCGCGAGCGAGCGGTCGCTGCGCGTGCTGCCCGACGCGGCGGCGCGGCGGACCCTGGCGGCGATCGAAGACTGGGCGTACGAGACCGAGGACGGCACCGCGGCGACGCTGCCGCCGCTGGAGCGGCCCGGGGTGTGGGACCGCGTGCAGAGCGACAGCGGGAACTGCATGGGGCGGAAGTGCCCGATGTACCACACGTGCTTCTACCAGCGGTCGCGGCGGCAGATGGAGCGGGGCAACCTGCTGATCTGCAACCACGCGGTGTTCTTCAGCGACCTGGCGCTGCGGGCGCGGACGGGGGGCGAGGGGGGGTTTTTGCCGCGGTATCACCACGTGGTGCTGGACGAGGCGCACATGGTGGAGGATGTCGCGAGCGACCACTTCGGCCTGCGGCTCGGCGAGGGGCGGGTGGCGCACCTGCTGAACACGCTGTGGCAGCGGAAGACGGGCAAGGGGTACCTTGCGCAGCTGCACTTTTCGGGCGCGGACCTTGAGGCGGTGGAGCGGGCGATCGGGCTGGTGCACGAGTGCGAGCGCGCGAGCCGCGAGATGTTCGGCGAGCTGGCGGAGCTGCACGCGGCGGGGAGGCTCCGCAACGGGCGGGTGCCGCAGGCGAACCTGGTGGCGAACCCGCTGACGGAGGCGGCGAACCGGCTCGCCATCCAGCTCCGGCGGCTGAAGGAGGCGACGCCGCGGGACGCGGACAAGTATGAGCTGAACGCGTACGCGCAGCGCGCGGCGGAGATCGCGGACCACGCGGAGCAGTTGATCACGCAGACGGCGGCGGGGTGCTGCTACTGGGTGGAGACCAGCGGGGGGGCCGACGACGACGACGAGGACGACAACCCGCGTCGGGTGCAGAACCGGGGGCGGTCGGCGCTGCGGCGGGTGACGCTGGCGTGCAGCCCGATCGAGGTGGGGCCGGTGCTGAAGGAGCACCTGTTCGGCCAGCCCTTCAGCGTGACGATGACGAGCGCAACGCTGGCGACGCGCACGGTGGAGCCGGGGGAGACGGCGGAGCGTGCGGAGACGGCGTTCGCGTATTTCTTGTCGCGGTGCGGGGGCGAGGGGGCGCGGACGCTGCAGGTGGGGAGCCCCTTTGACTATGCCAGGCAGGCGGTGTGCATCGTGGACGTGACGATGCCCGAGCCGTGGGGGGGCGGCGGCGGGAGCGGCGGGGGTGGGCGGGGCGGGGGCGGGTCCGTCCGGGCGCCGGTGGGGGGGGGGCTGGACCGCGCGTGGGCGCCGGGGGGGG